>CAYLSR010000272.1:0-3120 GCA_964385855.1 uncultured Mogibacterium sp. | reverse complement strand
CGAGGTGTTCCCGGGGAGACAGGCCACTTGTCGAGCGGTATTTGGAACCTGGGGAGAAGCGCGCAGAAAGGGCGCCCTGCAGGCTCCGACGGCGGTCAGCGCCGCGGGCAGGCAGGAAACCGCCAGGCGGCCCGCCCGGCGGAGCGCATCGCCCGGACCGGCGGAGCGTACCGCGCGGAAGCCGGAAAAGGCGGGAAGGACTTTTCACAGCAGCGTGAAGCGGACCGCGGCGAATTCCTCTTCGGCCGCAACCCGGTCATCGAGGCGCTCCGCGCCGGCAGGGAGATCGAGAAGATCTATCTGGCCGAGGGAAGCGTCGGCTCCGCGTCGGTCATTCGCGGCCTGGCGAAGGAACAGGGTGTCGTGATCGACGTCGTCCCGAAGGTGCGGCTCGACCTGATGGTCCCGGGCGAAAAGCACCAGGGCGTCGCCGCGGAGATCCCGGCGTATCACTATTCGGAGATGGCGGATATCTTCGCCCGCGCGGAGGCGAGCGGGGAGCCGCCGCTCCTCGTCCTGCTGGATGAGATCAACGACCCGCACAATCTGGGCGCGATCATCCGCACCGCGGAATGCGTCGGCGCGCACGGCGTGGTCATCCCGAAGCGCCGGGCGTGCGGGCTGACCAGCACGGCGGCGAAGAGCTCCGCGGGCGCGGTCGAAAACATGCCGGTCGTGCGGGTGACCAACCTGAGCCGCACGATCGAGGAGCTGCAGGAGCAGGGTATCTGGGTCGCCGCCTGCGACATGGACGGCGATGTATATTACGATGCACCGCTGGACGGCGCGGTCGCGATCGTCATCGGCAACGAAGGCCGCGGGATCAGCCGGAACGTGCGCGAGAAGTGCGATCTCGTCTGCTCGATCCCGATGAAGGGCAGGATCAACTCGCTCAACGCTTCCAACGCGGCGGCGATCGTCCTGTACGAGATCCGACGGCGCAGAGAGGGTGCCCGGGCGTGATATTTTGTACAAAAAACCGTCGGTTACCCCGAAAAAACAGCTTGACATTGACAAACGTACAGAGTATTATTATTAGGCGACTTTATGAAATGACCTACAGAGCGGGGGGAAAGCACCGCTCTGGATTTTGGATTGAGTAAGGATCATAGCAACACCATTTCATTATAAGGGAGGAACCCACCGTGAGAAACAAGATCATTCGGGCATGCACCGAATGCAAGCAGAGAAATTACAACACCACCAAGAATAAGAAGAATGATCCTGACAGGATCGAACTGAGAAAGTACTGCAAGTTCTGCGGCAAGGAGACCCTGCACAAGGAAACGAAGTAGTCCTCTCGGGCGTGAACGGAGAGCATATTATGGCGAATGAGAAGAAATCCGGCACAAAGGCCAAAAAAGGCGGTCTGCTGTCCTATCTGATCGGCGTGCGGCAGGAACTGAAAAAGGTCGTATGGCCTGATTCGAAGGAACTCGGATCCAACACCGTGGTCGTTTTTGCGGTGTGTGCGTTCTTCGCGCTTGGATTCTGGCTGATCGACACCGGATTCCTGGCCCTGCTGAGAGAAGTCCTCGGGATCACGCTTTCGTAGTCCGGCAACACAGGAGATCGAACATGGCAGACAAGAATGAGATCGGCCTGAACACGCTCTCTCCGCTGGAGGGCGAGGGCCTTCGCGGGGACGGTACCGCGAAGTGGTATGTCGTGCATACCTATTCAGGCTATGAAAACAAAGTCAAGAACAACATTGAAAAGATGGTTGAGCACCGCGGCATGCAGGATCTGATCATGGAAGTCGCGATCCCGACCGAGGAGCGCATGGAGATCAAGGACGGTGTCCGCAAGATCAAGACCCGCAAGCTCTATCCGGGATATGTTGTCATCAAGATGATCGTCAACAACGAGACCTGGTACCTGGTCCGCAACACGGAAGGTGTGACGGGTTTCGTCGGACACGGCTCGGACCCGATCCCGCTGACCAAGGAAGAAGTGGTGCGGATGGGTGTCGAGAAGATGCGAATCGAACTGGATATCGAACCGGGCGATACGATCCGCGTGATCGGCGGTCCGTTCGAAGGGCAGATGGGTATCGTGGAAGATATCAGCCCGGAGAAGCAGATCGTAAAGGTCAGAGTTTCGATGTTCGGTCGAGATACGCCTGTGGAGCTTGAGTTTTCACAGGTAGGAAAAATTCAATAAGAAAGGAGAGAACCATGGCTAAAAAGATCGACGGCTACATCAAACTGCAGATTCCTGCAGGCGCTGCGACACCTGCTCCACCGGTCGGTCCTGCGCTGGGTCAGAAGAGCGTGAACATCATGCAGTTCTGCAAGGAGTTCAATGCGAGAACGGCCGATCAGAGCGGTATGGTCATCCCGGTCGTCATCACGGTATACGCGGACAGATCCTTCACGTTCGTCTGCAAGACACCGCCGGCGGCAGTCCTGATCAAGAAAGCAGCCGGTATCGAGAGCGGTTCCGGTGTACCGAACAAGACCAAGGTCGCGAAGATCACACTGGCTCAGGCGGAAGAGATCGCGAAGACCAAGATGCCTGACCTCAATGCGGCAAGCCTTGAAGCAGCGACTGAGATGATCAAGGGCACGGCCCGCAGTATGGGAGTTGTAGTAGAGTAATGAAGTGGGAGGCCGGAGGCCGTCAGTACCACAAGGAGGTAAAAAATGCCTAAGAGAAGCAAGAGATACAGCGACGCGATGAAGAGCTACGACAAGTCTCAGCTCAACGACGTTGCGGGCGCTGTCAAGCAGGTCAAGGAACTGGCAAACGCCAAGTTCGATGAGACCATCGAAATGCATATCCGTCTCGGCGTTGACGGAAGACATGCAGACCAGCAGGTCAGAGGCGCGACGGTTCTGCCGCACGGAACAGGCAAGACCAAGAAAGTCCTCGTATTCGCCAAAGGACCGAAGGCAGAGGAAGCGGAAGCGGCCGGCGCGGATTTCGTCGGAGCGGAAGACATGGCTGCCAGGATCAAGGATGAGAACTGGTTCGGATTTGACGCTGTCGTCGCGACCCCGGATATGATGGGTGTCGTCGGACGTCTCGGCCGGATCCTCGGACCGAAGGGTCTCATGCCGAACCCGAAGTCCGGAACCGTTACGATGGATGTCGCGAAAGCGCTCGCTGACATCAAAG
>CAYLSR010000271.1:0-3139 GCA_964385855.1 uncultured Mogibacterium sp. | reverse complement strand
TTAATATTGAAGGAAAAAACTTAACTAAATGACATTGGGACGGTTCTTTTGTCAGGTTTTCGGGGATGACAGAAGAACCTTCCCCGTGTCATCAAAAAGATGACAAAAGAACCGTCCCAATGTCATCTTCGGAGGAAAGATATGACGATCAAAGCCTGCATTTTTGACCTGGACGGCACGCTGACGCGCACCCAGGCCTCCATCGCGAAGCCGGTCAACCGGACGCTGGAGTACTTCGGCCTGCCGGCGCAGCCGGTCGAGGCGTTCAACTATTTTGCCGGAGACGGACTGAAGAACTCGCTGAAGCGGGCGCTCATCGCGGCCGGCGACACGGAGGCGTCCCATCTGGAGGAGGGGTTCCCGATGTGCCGGGACTGGATGAACGAGGATCCGCTCTATATGGTGGAGCCGTATCCGTACATTCCGGAAGCGCTCCGGCTGCTCCGGGAGAACGGTATCCGGACCGCGGTGCTCTCGAACAAACTGCATGAAAGCGCGGTGCAGGTCGTCGCGCAGATCTTCGGCGAAGGTGTGTTCGATCATGTGCAGGGCCAGCAGGAGGGCGTTCCGATCAAACCGGATCCGTCCGGCGTCTTCGAGATCCTGCGGATCTTCGGCGTGAAGCCGGAGGAGTGCCTGTACTTCGGGGATACCGACACGGACATGCAGACGGGGCACAACGCGGGGCTGTTTACTGTCGGCGTGAGCTGGGGGTTCCGGCCGCGCGAGGAGCTGGAAGCCTGGCACGCGGACCGCATCATCGATTCCGCAAAGGAGATCCCGCTGCTCGCCGGGATCCCGTGGGAAGACTGAAGACCGCGCGGAGGCAAGGCCCTGACGTTCACAGAAAATCCACATAATTCTCGCATTTCTCCGTTGACACTTTGCGGTCGACGGAGTATATTATGTATAGTGATTAGCACTCCACACAGATGAGTGCTAACAAACAAAGAAACCGGACCGGTTTTGGCTGTTCCCACAGAACGGGCAGAGCCGGCATCGCATAGAGAAGGAGGCGAACGGTATGGATCTTACCGAAAGAAAACTACGGATCCTTCAGGCGATCATCACGGATTATGTGCAGAACGCGGAGCCGGTCGGTTCCCGCTCGATCGCGAAGAAGTACGGACTGGGCGTCAGCCCGGCGACGATCCGCAACGAGATGGCGGATCTGGAGGAGATGGGCTATCTGACGCACCCGCACACTTCCGCGGGCAGGGTCCCTTCGGACAAGGCATACCGGCTGTACGTCAACGAGCTGATGCAAAAGCCCGTGATCACGCCGCAGGACAATCAGGTCATCAACGAACGCCTCCGCGCGGACATGAACGAGTTCGATCAGACGATAAAGCACGCGGCGGCTCTGCTGAGCGAGATCACCCAGCTGGCGTCCTTCGCCATGACGCCGGCGATCAATCAGGATACGCTCAAGTTCATCCGGCTCGTGCCGGTCGACGAGCGCACCATCATCCTCATGATCGTTGCAAACAGCGGCAACGTCAACAACACCACGCTCCGGATCAACGTTCCGTACACCAACGAGGCGCTGGAGATCCTGAGCAAGACCATGACCGTGCACTACAAGGGCAGGACGATCGATGACGTGCTCAAGAACGCGATCATCGAGGACGTCGGCACGGATATCGAGGCCATGAGCGCTTTAGCCTCGAGCGTCATGCCGAACTTCATGCGGACGCTGGAGGACATGCTCAACGTCAACCTGTACATGGAGGGTCTGACCAACATCTTCAACATCCCGGAGTACAATACGATCGACCGGGCGCGGGCATTCCTGGAGCTGGTCAGCCGCAAGGAGGAATTCACCCGGGACATGCTGCGGCGTGAGAACGGCATCATCGTGACGATCGGCGAGGAGAACATCGAGGATTCGATGAAGGACTGCTCCCTGATCACGGCGACCTACCACGTCGACGGCAGGCTGGTCGGCAAGATCGGCGTCATCGGACCGACCCGGATGAAATACGGGGAAATCACCTCGATCATGGAATATCTGACAAACAATCTCAGCGAATCATTCATGCTGAACAACGGAAAGGATCATACGGATGAGTGAAGAAGAAAGAAAGGTAATGGAAGAGAACGCACCGGAGGCGGAGCAGGAGGCTCCTGAGACCACGGTGGACGCGGAAGAGGCGAAGGCAAAGGAAGAAACTCAGGCGGAGGCAGAAGCCCCTGCAGAGGAAAAGACGCCTGAACCGGAGAAGGAGAGCGAGCGCTATATGCGCCTGATGGCGGAGTTCCAGAACTACAAGAAGCGCGTCGCCAAGGAGAAGAGCGACATCCGCTCCTACGCGAACGAAGAGATCATCGGAGAGCTGCTCGCCGTTCTGGACAACTTCGAGCGGGCGCTGGCAAACGATCCGACCGCGGACGCGGAAGGGTACGCCAAGGGCATGGAACTCATCTTCACTCAGATGAAGACCGTGCTGGAGAAGGCCGGGCTGGCCGAGGTGGAAGCGCTCGGCGAGGACTTCGATCCGTCAAAGCACAACGCGGTGATGACGGAGGACAGCGAGGAATACGACAGCGGCAAGGTCAGCAAGGTGCTGCAGAAAGGCTACAGCCTCAATAAGAAGGTCATCCGGCCGGCCATGGTCGCCGTGGCGAATTAATCCGTCAAGAATCGGGCGATGAGCCCACCACCATAAAGAAATCAAGTTTACAAAAGAAAGGAATAAAGAAATGAGCAAAGTAATCGGTATCGATCTCGGAACAACAAACAGCTGCGTAGCAGTACTGGAAGGCGGCGAGCCGGTCGTCATCGCGAACGCGGAGGGCTCCAGATCGACTCCTTCGGTCGTGGCGTTCACCAAGAACGGCGAGAGACTGGTCGGCGAGACCGCGAAGCGTCAGGCAATCACCAACCCTGACAGGACGATCGCCTCGATCAAGAGACACATGGGCGAGAATTATCACGTCGACATCGACGGCAAGCGCTACACGCCGCAGGACATCTCCGCGATGATCCTGGCCAAGCTCAAAGCCGATGCGGAGAGCTACCTCGGCGAGAAGGTCACGGAAGCCGTCATCACGGTTCCGGCGTATTTCTCGGATTCCCAGAAGCAGGCGACCAAGGACGCCGGCAAGATCGCCGGACTGGACGTCAAGAGGATCATCA
>CAYLSR010000270.1:0-3143 GCA_964385855.1 uncultured Mogibacterium sp. | reverse complement strand
TTTTCGTTGTGGTCGACCAGGATGACTTCCTTCTTGCGGATGCCCAGGAGATTTCTTCTGGAAACCGTCCCGACGTACTTTCCGTGGTCGTCCACGACCGGGAACGCGCGGTGCCGCGTCGAAGCCATCGTCGCGCGGACCTTGTCCGTGTAATCGTCCGTCTTGAAGGTCATGAGCTCGTCGGTGATCATGAACGCCTCGATCGGGACGCTCTTGTTGATCTCCCGCGCGACCGAATAGGTGTCCAGCGGCGTCTCGATGATTACGACCCCTTTGTCGGCCGCGATCTTTCGCACTTCCTCGTCCGCTTCAGCCCCGACCGTCAAGATCAGGCAGCCGGCCCCGTGCGACAGCGCCGCCAGGTGGTTCTCCTTGCGGTCCACGAGGATCACCAGGTCGTGCGGTTCGACCGCATACTGCATCCGCTCCGCGACTGCGGCGCCGATGAGGACTTTGCCTTTGTCAAACCGGTCTTCGCCATCCCCGATGACGACCCTGCCGTTCAGCGTTTCCGCGATGTCCCGGTACCTCGGGCGGGTCTTCGACAGGAACGAACTGTCCTGCGTATCCATGAACGTCCGCGCGATATCGCCCTTGGTGATCAACCCGATCACCCTGCCGTCTTCCGTGACCGGCTGCGTGACCGCCTGGTTCTCGCCCATGATCTCCCAGACCTTTTGGATCGTCAGCTCCTTGGAGATCCCCGGCGTCCGCCGGATCTCCATGTCCCGGACCTGCGCGCCGACATCCCCGATGTACTCCGGCACCGGCACCTGAAAGCGGTCCAGCACGTATTTGGTCTCCGCGCTGACCTCGCCCGCCCGCATCGGCAGATAGCGGTCGCTGAACGTCATGCGGTTCTTGAGGGCCGCGTATGCGATCGCCGAGCAGATCGAGTCCGTATCCGGATTCTTGTGTCCGACGACGATGATTTTTCTGTCTTCTGCCATCTCACTTCTCCTTGTGTCATGAAAAGGCGGCAGGTCTCCCTGTCGCCAGCGGTCCTACTTGAGCCGGATCTCCTTGATCTTCTGATCCGTCTTCGGCTTATCGCGGAAATTCCTCGGCGCCGAGACGATCTCATCCGCAACATCCATGCCCTTCGTGATCTTGCCGAATGATGCGTACTGGCCATCCAGATGCGGTGCATCCGCGACCATGATGAAGAACTGGGAGCCGCCGGAGTTCGGGTCCATCGCCCGGGCCATCGAGAGGACGCCCCTCGTGTGCTTCAGGTCGTTCCGGAAGCCATTCGCCGTGAATTCCCCCGGGATCGTGTACCCCGGGCCGCCCATACCGGTCCCCTGCGGGCAGCCGCCCTGGATCATGAAGCCCGGGATGACCCTGTGAAAGATCAGCCCGTTATAAAAACCCTGCTCGATCAGGGACACGAAATTCTCAACCGTCTTCGGCGCGATGTCCTCATAGAGTTCACCCTCCATGATGCCGCCGTTCTCCATTTCAATGATGAATTCCTTCATGTCAGACTCCTTTAATTCCATAAGATAACTCATTGTACTATAAATACCGGTTATTCGCAAGGGACGAGCCCTGCAACTTGCGTCGCCAAACGCGCTGCCGACAGGCCTTGCAAGACATCATCGACCCGCCGTCTTGCATAGAACCCATAATGACCACTCCTTGCAAGTCATACCCGCTCGGCATCGTCTTGTCCGGGCGGAGGGACTCACCTATACACCCTCCAAATAACCATTACTCTTCGAGTACATTCCCTTGCGAGTGGCCATGCCGCGCCGGGATCTTTTGTTCGGTAAGGGGCTCGCCGGCAGCCGGTACTTAGTGATCGACGAGCGCGAAGCGCGAAGTCGGAGCTTAGTACCGCTGCGTCGCCGGCGCGAGGCGAGAGCCGTACCCGAGAAGGATGCTGCAAAGGGCCTGCATCCGCCGGAAAAGCGTCAAATGGAATCCTTGATCCCGAAGAACCGGACTCCGTTCATCCAGAGGATCTCCTCCGCCGCCGGCATCTCGATGCCCTTCAGCAGGGCGATTCTCCGCACGACGTGCTCCACGTAGGTCGATTTGTTCGGCCTGCCCCGGAACGGCTCCGGCGTCAGGTACGGCGCGTCGGTCTCGGACAGGAGGTACTGCAGCGGGATCCGCTGCACGACCTCGACGGTCTTCCGGCCGTTTTTGAACGTCACCGGACCGCCGATCGAGAGCGTCGCGCCGAGCCTTACGTAGTCGGCCGCCTGCTCCGCGGAGCCGGAGTAGCAGTGCAGCTGCACCCGGGCGTCCGGCACCGGGCGGCCGTTTTCATCCGGCCGCGGCGGGAACCAGGACTTCCGCTCATCGGAGAACGCGCCCTCCTCCGTCAGGATGTCCTGTGTCAGCTGGTTGGCGTCCCGGGTGTGGATCATGATCGGCAGCTTAAGCTCGTTCGCCAGCCGGATCTGCCGGCGGAACCAGTACTCCTGGTCTTCGTGATTGTCCTTGCCGTAGTAGAAGTCGAGCCCGATCTCACCGATCGCCACCGCCTTCGGGTGCGCCGCGAGCTGCCGGATGCGGCCTAGGTCCGCCTCCGTCGTCGAGGAAGCCATGTGCGGATGTATCCCGACCGCCGCAAAGCACCACGGGTAGGCTTCCGCATCGCGAAGCGCCTGCTCGCTCGACGCGACCGAATCGCCCGCGTCGATGATGCAGCCCACGCGGGAAGCCGCGATCTCCGCGGCCCGCTCCGCCCGCTCTTCTTCCGCGAACTTCTCAAAATTCAGATGTGTATGTGCGTCAAAAAGCATCTTTTCCCCTATCATAAAACAGGTCCCGAGAGCCGAGGCCCCCGAGACCCTGAAGTCGTCCGTATGTTATTCTGCCATCTTCGCCTTGCGGATCTCGTCCAGCGCTTCCAGCTCCTTCTCTACATCGAGCCTCGGGAAGAGGATCTCACCCTTCTGAACGGTCACGCCGTCCATCTGGTAGAACTCGAAGGTGTCTTCCCACTTCGGTTCCCGGTCCGCGATCCCGAGCTGCGCCCGCATGCGCTCCGAGGTCGTGTGCATGAACGGGACGATCAGGATGGAGACGATCCTCAGCGCTTCCGCGAGGTTCCGCATGACCGTATCGAGCTCGGCCTTTCTGGCTTCGTCCTTGGCGAGCACCCACGGCGTCTTCTCGTCGATGTACTT
>CAYLSR010000269.1:0-3177 GCA_964385855.1 uncultured Mogibacterium sp. | reverse complement strand
GACCAGAATCTTGCGAGTTTTGCCCTGATCCAGAACTTCCTTTAATCTGCGGGCATCATCGACAGTCCTCATCGTAAAGATCCTGTCTGCAGGAAGGTCTCCAACCGGCAGCTTAACCGGAACGGCTCCCGTCGCAATCAGAACTTTATCATATGAATTAACTCTTCCATCAGCAAGCGTTACGGTTTTTTTCTCCGCATCGAAGCTTACTACCGGGGATTCCGTGATGACGTTGCACTCGTATCTCTCCCGGATATCCTGAAGGGAACCAAAAGGAAACATCGCTTCGTAAGGGATCTTCCCTTTTATGTAATAAGTCGTAAGCATCGGGTTGTACGGAGGGTAGACCGTATCTGAATAGATATCGACCCGGGCATCATCGCCTGATTCCCGTATTGCTTTCAAGGCATTATACCCGGCCGAACCGAATCCGATGATTGCATAACGTTCCATTTCTTTTTTTCCTTCCAAATCATTTAGTGCATCATACTCGGTATGAACAGAACTGTCGACGGGATCAGCAGGATGATCGCGACGACCGCAATCTGAACCGCGACCCATGGCAGTGCGTATTTGAAGATATCCGTGAGCTTTTCCTCCGGAACGCAGCCCTTCAGAACATAGACATTCAGTCCGACCGGCGGAGTCAGCAGAGATACCTGGATCATCATCGTGACCATGACACCGAACCACACCAGATTGATATCCGCCGCCATCAGGATCGGCTGGAAGATCGGGATCGTCAGCAGGATCATTCCCATCGTGTCGAAGAACATCCCGAGCGGGATATAGATCAGCAGGAGAATGACGAGCATCAGCATCCTCGGCATGTTCGCCTGAATGAACAGGTTTGCGAAAGCGGTGGCAAATCCGACTCTTGTCAGGAAGAACTGGAAAATCGCAGCACCGATGGAAATCAGCATGATCATGCTGGCTGTTTTGATCGTATCGACCAGCGCACGCTTGACGGAACCAAAAGACAGTTTCCGATTGATCAGCGCGATAAGTGCGGCGATCACACAACCGATTGCAGCAGCTTCTGTCGCCGTCGCAAAGCCGAGGTAGATCGACCCCAGCACCGCGCCGAAGAGCAGCACGATGCCCCACATGTTTTTCAGGGATTTGATTTTTTCGATGAACGGAGTTTTTACATCATATCTCGGCGCGAGCTTAGGATTTTTGATAACCCTGACAGCCAGGTAGCCGCACATCATCACAGCCATGATAAGCCCCGGAATGATACCACCCATCAGCATTGTCCCGACGGACTGCTCTGTAGTAATGGCATAGATGACCATCGGGATGCTCGGCGGGATCAGGATCCCGAGGGTTCCGCCCGCTGCAATCGTGCCGAGCGAAAGGCTTCTGTCATAGTGGTATCTATCCATCTCAGGCAGGCCGATTCTCGTCATCGCAGCAACCATCCCTACGGAAGAACCTGTCGTCGCCGCAAACATAGCGCTCGTAAAAATCGTCGCCATGCCGAGGCCTCCCGGCAGTCTACCAAGGAGCTTATTCCCTATGTCGTACAGGTCCCTTGTGATTCCGGCTTCATTTGCCATATTCCCAAGCAGGATGAACATCGGAATCGCGACCAACGAGAATGAGAAAATCGCGTTATAGGACTGGTTCGTCAACGAATAGTACGCCATATTCCAGCCTTTTGTGATCCAAAGTCCCATGGAACCGACCAGAATCATCGACATCCCGATCGGGATCCTGAGGCACATCAACGCGATCAACGCGAGAAATGCAATCAATCCTATCAGCAGAGGGCTCATTCTGTTTCGCCTCCTTCCAAGCTGTCTGTGGTAACTTCCTCAACATTCTTCTTGCGGCTTTTGAACATGTTTATCGTATCCATCAGAAGCTGGATTGCCATCAGTGTACCGCCAACCGCTATTGCAAACCGGAGCACATAGACCGGCATTGTTTTCCCGCCATAATAGAGTTCCTTTTTTACATAGGACTCTACGAACCGCTGCCAGTTGCAGCCGGAGAACAGCACAAACAGTGCTGTGCAGATTACGTAAACGACCCTGTCAATGACGACCTTCGCCTTGTCGCCAAGTCTGTCATAGACCAGGTCAACCGTGATGTGTCCTCTGTGCTTTTGTGTGTAAGAAAACCCGAAATACACAGCGGAAATGTACATAAAGACACAGATTTCATTGACTCCGGTGATCGGCGAATTGAATCCGTTCCGCATGATAACTTCCAGGATCAATGCGATCGTAATCACTGAAATCAAGATTCCGGACAGAACACCGGAAATGTTGATGATCTTGCTGATCAGTTTCATATTAACCCCCATTTTCATTCTATTCGGATGAAAGGTCCTATGAATATAGTAGACTCGAGGCCCGGGAGTTGATCACCCGGGCCTCATCAAAAGAGAATCAGAGAAGATTTCCCGTTTTATTCTCTAACATTACCGTAATCGACTAATAGAGCTGATATGCGATGTCATCCTTCGAGAATTCCTCAACGTATTTCCTGTAGGTGTCAACGATTTCCTGACCATTGAACCCGGAAGCATCGCACTGAGCGATGAAGTCATCCGTTGCGGACGCAAGAGCGTCTTTGCACTTCTGCTGTTCTTCCTCGGAGAATACTGTTACAGTCTTTCCGGCGCCTTCGATCGTCTCAATGTCGCCCTTGAGCTCGCCGCCCATCCATTCCTCTCCGGAATAGAGGTCCATCCACTTGTCATGGTAAACGGACGTGAAAGCATTCTGGATATCTTCCGGCAGTGAGTCCCAGACATCCTTGTTCATGTAGAGAGAAGAAGTCGTGTAGGTGCCCATACCGGTGAAGATGAAGTAGTCCGCGATCTCATAGAGCTTATAAGTCGTTGCCAGGGTGACCGGGATCGCCGTAGCTGCTTCGACCGTACCGTTGTTCAGGTTCTCATAGATCTCAGACGCATCCAGCGCGACAGCGGTAGCGCCAAGCTGATTCATGTACTGCGCAACAGCACCGCCGGCTCTGACTTTCAGGCCCTGCAGGTCGTCAAATCCCTGAATATCCTTGGACTTGGAAACCATAACGACTTCAGACGGAACAAACGCGCCGATATAGTGAACATTGTTTTCTTCCAGCATCTGCTGCCACGGTTCATAGTTCATGAACATCGCATCCATCGCCTTGCCAGCGACCCACTCGGAAGTCGTCGTA
>CAYLSR010000268.1:0-3187 GCA_964385855.1 uncultured Mogibacterium sp. | reverse complement strand
ATACAGAACCCGGCTTACGGTTTGCCCGCTTTTTTAATGAGGTAGTGCAGATGAAATTAGGTATCGATGTCGGATCAACTACAGTCAAACTGCTGATACTGAACGAAAACAACGAAATCTTTTATGAGCGCTATGAGCGTCACATGTCGAACGTCTTTGAGAAGGTCGGAGAGCTGCTCCGGGACCTTCTCCGGGAACACGGCGACATGCCGCTCCAGGCGGTGATCACCGGATCCGGAGGGCTTTCGCTCGCGGATCTTTTTGGCATCCGCTTCGAGCAGGAAGTCATCGCCTGCAGTCATGCCGTCGAGGAGCTGATCCCGCAGACGGACGTCGCCATAGAGCTCGGCGGTGAAGACGCGAAGATCACGTTCTACGGCTCGACGGTCGAACAGCGGATGAACGGGACGTGCGCGGGCGGTACCGGAGCCTTCATCGACCAGATGGCGGTGCTCCTCAACACTGACGCGTCCGGCCTGAACGAGGCTGCGAAAGACTATACCATCCTGTATCCGATCGCGTCCCGCTGCGGCGTCTTCGCCAAGACAGACATCCAGCCGCTGATCAACGACGGCGCCCGGACCGCGGACATCGCTGCCTCGATCTTTCAGGCGGTCGTCAATCAGCTGATTTCCGGGCTCGCCTGCGGGCATCCGATCCGCGGGAATGTCGCGTTCCTGGGCGGTCCGCTGCAGTACCTTTCGGAGCTCCGAAAGCGCTTCATCGAGACCCTGAACCTGACGGACGAGCAGGTCATCTTCCCGGACAACGCGAAGTACTTCGTGGCGATCGGCGCGGCCCGTCTGGCGGACAAAGAGGAGCCGGTGATGCTCTCCGCACTCATCCATAAGATCGAGACCGCCGACCCGAACACGATCGCCGGCACGAAGTACTTGGATCCGCTCTTCCGGGATGAGGCGGAACTTCAGGCGTTCCGTGAACGCCACGCGAAGGCGCGCATCAAAAGGGCATCGATCGAATCCGCGGAGGGGCCGGTGTTCCTCGGGATCGACGCCGGTTCGACCACGACCAAGGCGGCGCTCATCAACCGGGACAAGGAACTCCTGTACGACCACTATCAGAACAACGAGGGCGATCCGCTGGACGTCGTCCGGGGAATCCTGAAGGAGATGTATGCGCACCTGCCGGACTCGGCCTACATCGGGCGGGCCGTCGTCACCGGCTACGGCGAGGGGCTCATCAAAGCGGCTTACAAGCTGGATGCCGGCGAGATCGAGACCATGGCGCACTACAAGGCGGCGGAAGAATTCCTACCGGGCGTCTCCTTCATCCTCGACATCGGCGGGCAGGACATGAAGTGCATGAAGATCAAGGATCACGCGATCAACAGCATCATGCTCAACGAAGCCTGCTCCTCCGGCTGCGGTTCCTTCATCGAAACCTACGCCAAATCCGTCAACATGGACGTTCCGCAGTTTGCGCAGGAAGCCCTGACCTCGCAGCATCCGGTCGACCTCGGCACGCGCTGCACGGTCTTCATGAATTCCAAAGTCAAACAGGCGCAGAAGGAGGGCGCGACGATCGCGGACATCTCGGCCGGGCTCTCTTACTCTGTCATCAAAAATGCCTTATATAAAGTCATCAAGCTCCGAAACCCGAAGGAGACCGGCGACAAGGTCGTCGTGCAGGGCGGAACATTCCTCAACGAAGCCGTCCTCAGAAGCATCGAGCTGATCCTCGGAAAGGACGTCATCCGTCCGGAGATTTCCGGCCTGATGGGCGCGTACGGCGCCGCCATCGTCGGCTGCGACGACTATCACGAGGGTGAACGATCCGGTATCCTCAGCGCGGAGGAGCTGGATGATTTCGCCGTCAAAACGAGCAACGGACGCTGCCACGGCTGCGGCAACAACTGCATCCTCACGATCTCCCGGTTTTCTGACGGCAGCCGCTACATCACCGGCAACCGGTGCGAAAAGGGTGCCGGCGAGACGCTCGTCAAAAATGACCTGCCGAACCTCTATAAGACCAAATTCGACGTGCTCTTCAACCGGGAGCCTTTACCGGCCGATCTCGCTTATCGCGGCGAGATCGGGATCCCGCGCGTCCTGAATATGTTTGAAGACTATCCGTTCTGGCACGCGTTCTGGACGAAGCTGGGCTTCCGGGTCATCCTGAGCCCGCCGAGCAACAAGAAGATCTACGAGAGCGGCATGGACTCGATTTCGTCCGACACGGCTTGCTATCCGGCCAAGCTCGTCCACGGTCACATCAAGTGGCTGGTTGAAAACGGCGTGAAGCGGATCTTCTATCCGTGCATCAACTACGAGGTGATCGAGGACGAGACCGCGCCGAACCACTACAACTGCCCGATCGTCGCGACCTATCCGGAAGTCATCGATAAGAACATGGCAGAGTATTTCTACGAGAACGGCGTGGAATACTATCATCCGTTCGTGCCTTATGATAACGACAAGCGGTTTGCCGAGGAGATGACTAAGTTCTTCGCCGGCAAGCGCCAGATCGATAACGCAAGCATCGGCAACATCATCAAGACCTACGGGCTCGAGGACAACCGAATCTACACGCTCCTGCACCTGAACATCCCGAAGAAGGAGATCGAAGAGGCGATCAGCGCCGGGCGCGCGAGCTACCAGCAGTTCCGAAACATCATGCGCATCCACGGGAACTCCGCGCTCAAGTACATGCAGGAACACGGCAAGAAGGGGATCGTCCTCTCCGGCCGGCCGTATCACCTGGATCCGGAAGTCAACCACGGACTCGACAACGTCATCAACCAGCAGGATATGGTCGTCCTGACGGAGGATTCCGTGAGCTGGAAGATCGATACGGCCAGACCGGTCCGCATCCTCGACCAGTGGATGTACCACTCCAGGCTGTACAAGGCGGCCTTATTCGCCGGCCAGCGGGACGATGTGGAGCTGGTGCAGCTCAATTCCTTCGGCTGCGGCCTCGACGCGGTCACGACCGACGAGGTCGACGAGCTGCTCGCGCAAAACAACAAGCTCTATACGGTCCTCAAGATCGACGAGGGTTCCAATCTCGGGGCCGCCAGGATCCGGATCCGCTCCCTGATCTCCGCGCTGCGCATCCGCAATGAGCATCCGCATCTGCGCCGTATCGTGTCTTCCGCTTATCACAGGGCGGTCTACACGAAGGAAATGCAGAAGATCGCCGGGAAGGTCGCGGCGTGTAGCGCCCGGAT
>CAYLSR010000267.1:0-3199 GCA_964385855.1 uncultured Mogibacterium sp. | reverse complement strand
TCACGCTGCCGGAAGACAACAACTACGAAGTCACGCTGCTGGTCCGTCCTTCCCAGCTGAAGATCGACCCGGCGGAGCTGACCGTCACGACCGGCTCGGACACCAAGCCGTACGACGGGACGCCGCTGACAAAGGACGAGGCTTCGCTGAGTGGGCTGGTGGGCGGCGAGACCGCGACGGTCCAGGCGACCGGAAGCAGAACGGAAGTCGGAACCGCTGAGAACACCTACCAGATCACCTGGGGCACCGCGAAAGCTACGAACTACACCATTACGGAAGAACTCGGCACGCTGATCGTGACCAAGGGCGAACTGCAGGTGGAAGTCACCGGAAACACGGACGAGAAACCGTACAACGGCGCAGAGCAGGGAGTCGAAGGCTATGAAGTGACGATCCCGGAGGGCGCGGACTTCACAGAGGACGACATCGTCTTCACGGGCACCGCGGAGGCTTCCGGCATCGATGCCGGCGAGTACCCGATGGGCCTGACTGCGGAAATGTTCAGCGTGGAAAGCGGGAACTACGACGTCAGCTTTGTGATCAAGACGGACGGCAGCATGACCATCACCAAGGTACCTCTGACCATCACCGTCACCGATCAGGAATACGATTATGACGGTTCCCCGAAGGGTGAAGACAACGCTGTCTACACCACCGCGGCGGACATCGCAGCGAAGGTCACCGTCACCGGACTGGTGGGCGGCGATGCGCTCGGCAGCATCAAGCTGAACGGAAACCGCACGGATGCCGGTACCTACAGCTCGGCCATTCTGGCTTCCGATCCGGCAGTCACCTTCGGCCACGAGACGGACAAGACCCTCGCGGACAACTACAACGTGACCTGCGTCGCGGGAGATCTCACGATCAACCCGCTGGCAGTGACGATCACCGTCAATGATTCCTCCAAGCTGTTCGGCGAGGCCGATCCGGAATTCGACGGAACCGTCACCGGCCTGATCAACGAGGATGATCTCGGCGAGATCACCTACAGCAGGACCAACACGGAAGAGGCAGTCGGAGAATATCCGGAAGTCCTCGACGCAACTTACACGGAGAACCCGAACTACACGGTCACCGTCGTGAAGGGCGACTTCGAGATCACCGAGAGCACCAAGCTGACCGTATCCGCGGCCGGCTACAGCGGCACGTACGACGGGCAGTCCCACGAGGCAAGCGCCACGGCGGAGATCGATGGCGAAGCTGCAGAGGGCGTCACCATCCTGTTCAGTACGGACAATGGCCAGACCTGGAGCGAGACCGCACCGAGCATCATCGATGTCGGAACGGTGGATGTTCTGGTCAAGGCATCCAAGGAAGGCTACGTCGACGCGACGGACACCTGCACGCTCGAGGTCACCAAGGCGGATCTGACGATTACTGTCACCGCGCAGACCTACACCTATAACGGACAGTGGCAGGGCGAAGCGGAGTCGGTCTACACCGACCCTGCGGACATTGCAGCGAAGGTCACCGTCACCGGACTGGTGGGCGGCGATACGCTCGGCAGCATCAAGCTGGACGGCAAACAGGTCGACGCCGACACATACACCGGTGAGATCCGGCCTCTGGATGTGGATGCAGCATTCGGTCACGAGACGGACAAGACTCTCACGGACAACTACAATGTGACCCTCGTCGCCGGTGATCTCACGATCAACAAGGCGGCCGTCACCATCACAGTCGACGACGCTTCCAAGGATTACAAGTCGGCAGATCCGGAATTCACCGGTACCGTCACCGGCCTGATCAACGAGGAGGATCTCGGCGAGATCAAGTACGTCCGCACCAACACGGAAGAGGCAGTCGGAGAATATCCGGAAGTCCTCGACGCAACTTACACGGAGAACCCGAACTACGACGTCACCGTCGAGAAGGGCACCTTCACGATCAACCCGATCGAGATCGGCGAAGTCATGGTGACCCTGACCGGCGAGACCACCACCTACGACGGGCAGCCGCACGGCGCGACCGTCACGGTCAGCGAACTGCCGGAGGGCTACACTGTCCAGACCAAGACGTCCTCGGCGACCCGCACGGATGCCGGAACGACCCCGGCGGACGAAAGCACGCTGACACTCGTGATCCTCAACGCGGACGGCGTTGACGTCACGGAAGACCTGGAGATCACCGTAGTCCCTGGGACCATCACGATCTCAAAGGCGAAACTGACCGTTACCACTCCGGACGCGGAAAAGACCTATGACGGCAGCGCTCTGACAGCCGACGGCTCGATCAGCGGATTCGTCAACGGAGAGACCGCGACCTTCAGAACCACCGGAAGCCGGACCGAGGTCGGCAGCAGCCAGAACACCTACTCGCTGACCTGGAACGGCACCGCGAAAGAAAGCAACTACACCGTCGAAGAAAACCTCGGTACACTCACCGTCAACCCTGTCCCGACGCACCGCGTGACCATCCATTACGTCTACGCAGGCGGCGGCAGAGCGGCGAACGATTATACCGGGACATTCGAAGAAGGCGCCGCGTGGGGCCCGGTCAGATCCCCGATCATCGACGGATACACGGCCTCCAACGCATCGCTTAGCGGCAGAATGGGCACCACTGACATCGAGCGGACCGTAGTCTACACGGCCGACCCGATTCCGGGACCTGGACCTGGTCCTGGACCGGGACCTGGCCCGGGACCGGTCGTAACGCCGATCCCGGACAATCCGGCACCGGCTGCTGACATTCCGGAAGTCGAACCGCCGCGCGCGGAACCTGAAGTCATTCCGGACGAGCCGGCACCGCTGGCAAGCACCGCGTACTGGGCGCTCATCAACCTGCTCTGTGCAATCGCGACCACGCTGGTCAGCCTGGTCATGCTGGTCCTGTACTTCGGCAAGAAGAAGGAAGACGAAGACGCAGCCTCTGAAGAGACCAACGCCTCCGCCGAGCGCTCCGCCTCCGCCGGACGCACGATCAACCGCAAGGGCATCATCCGCCTCAGCGGTCTGATCCCGGCCATCGCGGGCATCGTGACCTTCATCCTCACCGAGGACATGAGCAATCCGATGACGCTCGTCGACAACTGGACCATCATCATGGTGATCATCCTGGCAGTCGAAGCTGTCCTGGCCATCCTCTCCAAGAAGACCAAGGACGACAACGACGAAGAAACGCCGGAAAGCACCAACGCCCCTGCGCAGGCGTAACCCGCGCATGAACCCATAACACTTCAGAACCCACAGGCCCGCCC
>CAYLSR010000266.1:938-3214 GCA_964385855.1 uncultured Mogibacterium sp. | reverse complement strand
GTTGCACAGAGTTGGACACGACTGAAGCGACTTAGCAGCAGCAGCAGCAGCAGCACCGCGCTGAACGGCGCGAACGTGCCGGAACTGCTTCAGTGCCTCAAGGGGTTCATCGGCGAGGGTCCCATGTATTTCCCGGAGGAGATGGTCACGGATCATCCGGAGCGATTCATCGTCAGCGAGATTATCCGCGAGAAACTGCTGGAATATCTCAGCGAGGAAGTGCCGCATGGCGTGTTCGTGGAGATCGAGTCCTTTGAGGAGCTGGAACACATTACCAACATCAGCGCCGTGATCTACTGCGAGAAAAAATCCCACAAGAGCATCATCATCGGTAAAAACGGGCGCAAGCTCAAGGGCGTCGGCAAGAGCGCCCGCATCGATATCGAAGCGCTGCTCGGAACAAAGGTGTTCCTCTCGCTCTGGGTCAAAGTCAAGGAGGGCTGGCGCGACAGCGACCGGACCATCCGGAACTGGGGATACCGGGACGAATAATTTTCAGGGGAGACAAATCGTCAGAAGCGATGCATATCACGACCGAGGGAATCGTACTCAGACAGAATAAGACCGCGAGCGGCCGCCGTATGATCGTGATTTTCACCAAAGATCACGGCCGCATTTCGGCCGGCAGCAATCTGAACGAGCGGGGCAAAGGCCGTTCAGCGCTGGCGCTTCGTCCGTTCACCTATGCGGAATACGAACTCTACAAGGGCCGGGAGAGCTACAACGTCAACGGTGCCGGCGTGATCCGGAGCTACTATTCCATCGGCGAGGATCTCGATCGCTTCCTGGCGGCCTCGACGGTGATCCGGTATCTGGACAAAACGCTCGAAGAGGAACAGTCAAAACCCGCATTGTTCCGGCTGACGCTGGACTTTCTGGATGTCATCAGCAAGACGGACAAAAACTACGAAACGATCCTCTGCGCATATATCGCGAAGACGCTTCCGATGCACGGGATCATGCCGGAACTCCGGCACTGCGTCAACTGCGGCAAAGAGCGGGAAGCGTTCAGAATCCGCCCCGCGTTCAGCATTGAAAACGGCGGGATCCTTTGTGAAGATTGCGTGGATAAATACAAAACGAACGGGGTTCCGTTGATTTTGGTGCCCGAATTTGATATAGTTGAAGTGTTACAGTATTTGACGCGGCAGCCGCTCAGCTCCTTTACGAAGCTCGCGCTGCGGCCTGGGATCTCCGGTTCCGTCCGGCAGTTCCTGGATCAATATCTGGAGCATTATCTCGGGATCCGCCTTGAAACGGAGGAACTGACCATCTGACACCGAAGTGTACGGATTCAGGTTCCAGACGCGCGGCGGCGCCGGGATAACGGATATAGATCATCAATAATATGCTGCAGTTAATTGACCGGACCCGGTCCGGAGCAAGGAGGCAAAAATGGAAATTACTCTGGAAAAGATCGAACTCGTCAAAGATCGTACCGGCGTTTCTTATAAAGAAGCCAAAGAAGCGCTCGAAGCCGCGAATGGCAGTGTCGTCGATGCGATCATCAACATCGAGGAGTCTGTGGATTTCTCCGCAGATGAGGAGGCCGTGAGAGGCTTCACGAACAACGAAATGTTCGAACGGATCAAGCAGACCGCGCAGAAGGGTCACATGTCCAGGATCATGATCCGCAAAGGCGACACGACGCTGCTCAATATCCCGCTGACCGCCGGACTTCTCGGCGCCGTCGTCGCGCCTTGGGGCGTGATCTTCGGAATCATCGTCGCGGCAGGGTTCAACTGCAAGGTCGAATTCCTGAACGACAAGGGCGAGATCACCGACATCAACGGAAAGGTCCGCGATTACTCCGGCTCCGCGAAGGGTTACGGCCAGCGGTTCTACGGAAAGGGCCAGGAGACGTTCGACAAGATCAAAGAGAGCGATCTGTACGCCGATCTCAAGGAGAAGGGGGAAGACACGTTCAGCAGATTCAAAGACAGCGACCTGTACGCGGACTTCAGAGAAAAGCGCGCGGAGACGTTCGAGAAGATCAAGGACGGCAGCCTCTACGAGGATCTGAAGGAGAAGGTCGAGGGCATCGACAAGGAGAAAGTCAGAGAGAACATCGAGGAGATCCGCGCGAAGGCGGCTGATCTCTTTAAGCGCAAGGACGGCGATGAGGAGATCGTCGATCTGGGCGAAGTTGACGCGGATGATTTCAAAGAGATCAGACTGCACTTCGGCGCGCCGGAAGACGCTCCGGCTGAACCGGTTTCGGACGTTTCGGATATCGCGAACGCTTTTTCGGAAGCGATCACCGATCTCGGATCGGC
>CAYLSR010000266.1:0-922 GCA_964385855.1 uncultured Mogibacterium sp. | reverse complement strand
AGCAGATGACGCTGGGCTCAGATCGGCGGAAGCACCGGAAGATTTCCTGGAAGCCGCTGTTGACGCGGTCGAGGAATCCGCACCGGTCGAAAAGGGCGAGGAGATTCTTCAGAAGGCTGTGGACGCGCTCGACGAAGAGCCGGTCCTGACGGTCGAAGACATCCTGGCGGAATCCACTCCGGTCGACGAACTGATCGACAGCATGAACAACGACGTTGCGGCGATCACCGAAGATCTCAAGGAGATCGCGGATGCCGGCGACGGCGCGATGGATGAGCTTGCGCGCATCCTGCAGGAAGTCGAGCGTGAGAGCGGACTTTCGGAATAACGCACCGGAACAAAAAAATACTTTTAGGAAAGAAAAGAGAACATGGCAGAACAGAAAGCAACAATGGAAAAAATCAAGGCGCTCGCGATGAACCGCGGATACATCTTCCCGGGTTCCGACATCTACGGCGGCCTTGCAAACACCTGGGATTACGGCCCGCTCGGCGTCCTCTTCAAAAACAACGTCAAGAAGGCCTGGTGCCTCAAATTCGAGAAGGAATCCAAATTCAATGTCGGTCTCGATGCTGCGATCCTGATGAATCCGCAGACCTGGGTCGCCTCCGGTCATGTCGGCGGCTTCTCGGATCCTCTGATCGACTGCAAGAACTGCAAATCCAGACACCGCGCAGACCATCTGATCGAAGAGTACATGAAGGCCAAGGGCGAAAAGATCGCCTGTGACGGCTGGAGCAACGATGAGCTTGAGGCGTTTATCGAGAAGAATCAGATCCCTTGCCCGGACTGCGGCAAGACGGATTTCACCTCGATCCGCAAGTTCAACCTCATGTTCAAGACCTTCCAGGGCGTCACGGAGGACTCCAAAGCCGAGATCTACCTGCGGCCGGAAACCGCGCAGGGTATCTTCGTCAACTTC
>CAYLSR010000265.1:0-3217 GCA_964385855.1 uncultured Mogibacterium sp. | reverse complement strand
CAGGCTGTCGATCGGATCGACTTCGATCCGATCTTTTTCTCCCCCCGGAGGCAACTCTGAACGGATGTAATACGGGCTATCGCGAAAATCCGCTTCTCCCTTCAGGTGCAGGCGAAAATCCCGCCGGACCTTGATGAGATTGTTCCGTCCGATTGCGTATATGATCCCGGAACGAAAGACGATATGGTCCCTTTTGACGATCTCGATCATATCCATATTGATCACCAGGCTCTTCATCGGACGGTAAAAGGAACGGTCCGCAAGATAATAAAGGATATCGTCGATCTTGCCGTTGATCCGGAATTCCCTTCCCTGCCTGTCTACAAAATGGATCTTTCTCGTCCGCTGCTCGATGAACTGGATCTCCTCGACCGGCAGACGCATGCAGGTGAGCCCGCAAATAATCGGGATCGCTTCTCTTTCACTCGACTGTGCTGATAACATCTCCTATGACCTCCCTGTCTGTTTTGTCTATACTATTATATTAAAGGAGCGTCAACAGTTTTTCACCGGCAAGTTTTCGTGAATTTTCGCCTCTTTTCGCCGTCCGGGACGGACAGCATGCGGTCAGCTGAGGACCTCGTACATGCCCTCCGCGTCCTCCTTCCTGCAGAAGTCCTTCAGTTCGACCACGCGAACCGTCAGCTCGCTGCTGCCGAACGTCACTTTAAGGATGTCTCCGGTCTTCAGTTCCAGCCCCGGCTTGGCGACCTTCCCGTTGACCTCGACCCGCCCCTGTTCGCAGGCTTCCTTTGCGACCGTCCGCCGCTTGATGATCCTCGAATTCTTGAGGAATTTGTCTACTCTCATATCCTGAACTCCTTCTGCCCGGTATCAGGGCAAAAAAAGATAGGCGGCCCGAAGGTGCCTATCTGTCCGCTTGCGGTTATCAGCTACTTGTTGACAGCGTCCTTCAGAGACTTTCCAGCCTTAAATACAGGAGCCTTGGAAGCAGGGATCTCGATCACAGTGTCCGGCTGCTGAGGGTTTCTGCCGGTTCTGGCCTTGCGGCCTCTCGTTTCAAATGTACCAAATCCGATCAATCTGACGCTGTCGCCTTCTACGAGAGCTGCCTCGATCGTCTCCAGAACGGCATCCAGTGCTGCCTCAGCATCTTTCTTCTTGAAGCCTGTCTTATCTGCGACCTTGCTAACTAACTCAGCTTTATTCATAACTTCAATCTCCTCCTTAGAAAAACTAAACTAATAGTATTATACTTTCCCTCAGAATGCATGTCAACATTCAATTGTTCAATTTGTGCCCAAATTTCAAGGGTTTCAAATAACGAACGATACGTTTTACAATGTTCCTGTACGGTCCGCCGGGGCGCTATAGCTGCCCCAGGATCCGGATTCTCGCGACCTCGGTTTCTGCCGCAGCCTGCTCAAAATCGACCGTCAGGCACTCGCCGTTTTCGCAGAGGATGCGGCCGTCCGCCATAGTCAGGAGGACGTCTTTGCCGGAAGCGGAATAGACGAGATTGTTCGTCACATCGTGGATCGGCTGCATGTTCGGGACGTTCAGGTCGACCACGATCAGATCCGCCTTGAAGCCCTCGCGGATCAGGCCGCAGTCCTCTCTGCCCTGCGCCAGCGCGCCGGCACGGGTCGCGCTGTACAGGACCTGCTGCGGGTTCATGGCGGACGGGTCCTGAGACTGATACTTTCCCAGCAGCGCGAACACCTTGAGTTCCTCGAAGAAATCCAGGCTGTTGTTGCTCGACACGCTGTCCGTACCGATCGCAACGTTGACACCGCGATCGTAGAGCGCCTTGATATCGCAGATCCCGCTCACCAGCTTCAGGTTGCTGATCGGATTACAGGCGACCGTAACGCCTTTGTCCGCCAGGATGGCGCGATCCCGATCCGTCAGCCAGACGCAGTGCGCCGCTGTCGCAGGCACGTCAAAGACGCCCATATCCGCCAGATACTCGACCGGGGAACGTCCGCCATGGCGTTCACGGCATCCGTCCGTCTCTGAGGCCGTTTCGGCGACATGAACGTGCATCCGGACCTCCTGCTCCGCAGCGTATTCCGCGACCGCGCGGATCGTCGCCTCATCATTGGTGTATTCAGCGTGCAGTGAAGCGTCCGTCAGGATCCTGCCGTTCTCAAAGCCGTGATACATGAGGATCGTATCCTTCATCGCCTTGAAGCTGTCGTTGTCTTCCGGGCGGACTCCGGTGAAGTTCATCACGCACCTTGCGATATTGACCTTCTCGCCGCTGACGCTGACGGCCCTGAGCATATCGTCCGGCCACATATACATGTCGGATGTCGAGACGATCCCGAACCGCGCGGATTCCGCCATCGTCAGGAGCGTGCTCCAGTAGACGGCCTTGCGGTAGAGTTTTGCTTCAAACGGCCAGATCATCTCATTGAGCCAGCGGTCCAGTGGGAGGTTTTCTCCGTACCCCCGCATCAGTGACATCGGCGAATGTCCGTGCGCGTTGTAGAAGCCCGGCATCAGCACCTTTCCCGTCCCGTCATACCGGCGGCCTAAGCGCTCTGCGTCTTCCGGCGCATCCGTTCCGATATAGGTGATGGTATCCCCTTCGACGCCCACGTACATGTCCTTCTGGTATTCAAAGGCATCGTTGATCAGTCCGATCTTTTCAAACAGCATAGTACTCCTCCCCTCTTATCCTCATCGGAGGCCGTTCTCAGGACTCCGGCTGCCCGCTCTGTCAGTTCCTCGGTGTCAGCATAGCCCGCATCAGGCGGACCAGTTTTTCCGGTACGTCTGTTCCGCCCGTATAGAGGCTCAGGCGCGGGACTGTTCCCCCGGAGATCACGAGCCGGTCTCCCATCGCCTGTTTCGCCATCACGAGCGCGAACGCGTCTGCCCGGTTCTTCTCGTAAAACGAGATCTGCGCCCTCGGCCCCCGGCCGAGGATCTCTGAGACGCCGAGCCTCTCCGCGGAACAGCGGAGTTCGGCGACCCGGATCAGGTCCATCGTCACCGCCGGCAGATCGCCGTACCGGTCGATGAGTTCATTCGTGACATCTTCCGCGTCGTCCGCGCCGTCGATCTGCGCAATCTTTTTGTAAGCCTGCAATCGAAGCGTCTCATCTTCGATGTAGGATGCCGGGATCCTGGCCGGCGTATCGATCTCCATGGTGATCTCCGCGCGCGTCTCCGTGACTTCTTCTCCGGAAAGCATGCGCACCGCGCGGTCGATTTCCTTGCAGTAAAGCTCGTAACCGATCCCCTCGAT
>CAYLSR010000264.1:0-3225 GCA_964385855.1 uncultured Mogibacterium sp. | reverse complement strand
ACTTTTAAGATTCCTCGCCCAGAAGCTTTGTCCTCTCGGCGCGGAGCGGCTCGATGGTTTCGAGGTCCGCGGCCAGCGTCAGCGCGGCGTAGAGCTTCGGCGAGAGTTCCTCGAGCGGCACGTTGCGCGCGCCGAGCCAGCGCGCGAGCGTCTGGACGGCGATCTG
Organism: uncultured Mogibacterium sp.; assembly: GCA_964385855.1. Classification (GTDB taxonomy): domain Bacteria; phylum Bacillota; class Clostridia; order Peptostreptococcales; family Anaerovoracaceae; genus CAYLSR01. The sequence continues at coordinate 3,059 of CAYLSR010000264.1, read as the reverse complement.
CCGCTGCTGCGGCAGGTGAGATTTGATCTTGGCGGCGATCATCTCGTCCGGCGATCCGGCGGTCTCCGGGACAGCGTCGAACTCGTCCAGAACCTGCAGGAGCTGATCGTTTTCGTTCTTTTCCGCGTACGCGCGGATCTTCTCGATGACCGCGAGGTCGGCTTCGTTCAGCGGGAACGCGTAGGATTTGCGCACGAACTGCACCAGCGCGATCGGAGCGCTCTCGAGGCCGCTGATCCCGGCGACCGGACCTTCCTCCAGGAGCGCCTTCAGGATGTCGCGGATCGCGGTGTAGTCTTCCCGGTTGATCCGGCCGAACAGCCGGCTCGTCGCCTTGGATTTGTTCCAGACGGTCAGTGCCGAATACTCCGGCAGGATGTTGTTGCGGATGCCTTCGTGCAGGAGCCAGTTCGAGATTTCCCGGGTCTCCGGCTCGAGGGATTCGACCGCGTGGATGCGGCCCCAGCCGTGGACCTTGCGCGCGAGGTCGAAGATGTCACTGTTGCCGTTCTCCCAGTACCGCATGTTGAAGAGCGTGTACAGGGTGAATTCATCGGAGAGCCCCAGCGTCCGGATCGCCATCCGGTCTTCGTCGGTCGTCGGCAGGAGCTCCAGGATGGCCAGCGCGTACTTGATGATCTCCGGATCCGGAGAGGTATAGAGGATCCGGGTCGCCGTCCGGTACAGGCCTTCCGGATCGAGTTCGTTTTGATTCTGATAGATGAAATTGATGAATTCGTCGACGATATTGACGGTCCGGTCTTCGCGGGTCAGCTTGCTCAGGAAATCGTAGCACTCCTCATACCGGTCATCGGACGCGTCATGCACGGCCAGGTCGATCAGCGAGCTGATTTCCATCGTGATCTTTTTAGGCATCGTGTGGTACATCGAGACGCCGTCCTTCGCGCCATCCACCCAGTGCATGGTGTCGGAAGCGTCCTCCGGCAAGCTGTAGTCTTCCGGGAGCGCACCATCCACAATGTGGTCCATGATGTCTTCCAGGATCGATTTTCTGTTGTTCAGCGTGTCGTTCATGCTTTTCCTCCGGACTTGTCCGTACAATAACTCTATCTTATATTATATGCATTTATTCGCGGAATTCAACGGAAATGATGCAAAAACAGGTAGTTGACACAGGCGGTTAGTTAGAATATACTAACTATGTTAAACCGAGTGGGTCAGGAGTGGATATGAGCAGCATGGAAAGAGCAGTCGCGATCACGGAGCATCAGATCCGGCACATCAGGGAAGTCAATCAGCTGGCGGAAACGCTTTCACTGAAGGGAGAGGACGGTGTCCTGCTGACGCTGCGGGCGTCCTCCGGCCCGGTCTTTTCCGGTGACATCGTGGAGCGGACCGGACTGACGACCGGCCGGGTCGCCAACATCCTCAAGAACCTCGAGGACAAGCGGCAGATCGACCGCGTGCAGGATCAGGAGGACAAGCGCCGAATCTCCGTGCAGCTGACGGAGTCCGGGCGGGAGGCCGCGGAGGAGCGCTACCGCCGGAACATCTGCTGCCGGCAGGAGCTGCTGGACCGGTTGGCGACAGAGGAGCGCGACCGGATGTTCGAGTTTCTGGAGCGGCTGATCGAAGCGTGCGGAGCCGAAGCGTGACCGTCATGTGCAGGACCGGCGTGGCCGGTCCGTTTTTGCGGCATTTATCTTTTAAAGAAAGATTTTAGGCAAAGATTCTATGGAAAGCCGCCTTCAAAAGTAGTATGATAGTTATACTATGCTGAAGGAGCAGAGAATGAAGCTGAATGAACTCAAGGTCGGGCAGTGCGCCCGGATCACGCAGGTGGGTGGTGAAGGCGCGCTGCGCCAGCACTTCCTCGATATGGGCGTGATTCCGGGGGCCGAGGTGACGCTGGTGCGCCTGGCGCCGATGGGCGACCCGATCGAACTCAGAATACACGGTTACGAGCTGACGCTCCGCGTCAGGGACGCGGAGGAGATTGAGATCGTCCCGCAGGCGGCCGGTTGCGGCGCGAACTGCAGCGAAAAGACCTGTCCGCTGTCCGAGGCGTATATCGGGCAGGCGCCGGACCGCAGGGCTGATTCCGACGAAAGCAGGAGCGGAGACCGCCGGGAGCATCCGGGACTCGGCGAAGAAGGGCGGTTCCACCCGAAGGGGACCGGCAATCCGCTGCCGGAGGAGACGACGCTGACGTTCGCCCTGGTCGGCAATCAGAACAGCGGCAAGACGACGCTGTTCAACCAGCTGACGGGCGCGAGCCAGCGGGTCGGGAATTTCCCGGGGGTGACGGTGGACCGGAAGGACGGCGTCATCCGCGGCTACAAAAACACGCTGATCACGGACCTGCCGGGGATCTACTCGATGTCGCCGTACTCCGGAGAGGAGCGGGTCTCCCGGAGCTTCGTGCTGGAGGAGAAGCCGAAGGCCATCATCAACATCGTCGACGCGACCAACCTGGAGCGCAACCTGTACCTGACGATGCAGCTCCTGGAGATGGACACGCCGATGGTCGTCGCGCTCAACATGATGGACGAGCTGACGGGCAACGGCGGGTACATCGACGTCAACCGGATGGAAGCCATGCTGGGCGTGCCGGTCGTGCCGATCGCCGCGGTCAGAAACGAGGGTGTCGACGAGCTGGTCCGCCACGCGGTCCACATCGCTCGGTATCAGGAGAAGCCGCTGCGGCAGGATTTCTGCGACAGCACGGCAAACGGCGGTGCGGTCCACCGGTGCCTGCACGCCGTGGCGCATCTGATTGAGGATCATGCGGTGCACGCGGGGATCCCGGTCCGGTTCGCGGCGTCCAAGTTGATCGAGGGGGACCAGCTCATCCTGGAGCAGCTGGAGCTGGAGCAGAACGAGCAGGAGCTTTTAGAGCACATCGCGCTGCAGCTCGAGAAGGAGCGCGGGCTCGACCGGAGCGCGGCGATCGCGGACATGCGGTTCGGCTTCATCGAGCGGGTGTGCGATGCCTGCCTGGTTCGCCCGCAGGAGAGCCGGGAGCACCTCCGGAGCCAGCGGATCGACCGCATCCTGGTGGGGAAGTACACTGCGATCCCGGTCTTTATCGCGATCAT
>CAYLSR010000263.1:0-3255 GCA_964385855.1 uncultured Mogibacterium sp. | reverse complement strand
GGTGATGGGCAAAACTGATGAGCAAAGATCCCGCGCCAGGCGCGCAAGCTCCTGCTCCAGATAGGAAGCCTTCTCCTCCAGAGAAGCCTGCTCCACGCGCAGCTCCTCCAGGGCTGCCGCGGCCTGCTTTTCTTTCTCCAGCAGCTCTCCTTCTTCCTGCGCGGCCGCTTCCTCTTCCTTCTGGCTGTCACGGCTGCGCTCTTCCAGAGCGGCGATCTGCCCGGTCAGTTCTTCCCGGTGTTCCTTCAGGTCCTCTACCCGGCCGTCCTCCAGCGCGTTCTCCTCCTGGAACTGCTCCCTGGCGGATCTGGTCTGGTCTTTCTTTCCCTCCATCTCCCGGATCTCTACCTCCAGGGTGTTGCGCTGCAGGTACAGCGCGTGCATCTCCTCGCCAAGGCTGCGGAGGCTCTCCCGCAGGCGGGTGCGCTCATCGCGGCACGCGTCAATCTCTTTTCTGAGGGCGCGAAGTTCCTCCAGGCGCGACTTTACCTGGCTCTCCAGCTCCTCGATCTCACGCCTGCGTCCCAGGAGACTGATGCTGTTTGTGAAGGCGCCGCCGGTCAGGGAACCGCCCGGGGAGAGCTGTTCTCCCTCCAGCGTGACGATCCGGAGGGAATATTTATACTTGCGGGCCAGGGCCAGCGCGTGATTGATCTCATCCACCACCAGTGTGGGCCCCAGAAGATACGAGGTCATAGCCACATTCGCTTCCTCCTTCTCCACCAGGGTGGAGGCCAGCCCGATCACGCCCTTCTCTGTCAGCACGCGTTCCACCGGCGCTTTTCCTCTCGGGGACTGCGCATCAAGGGGCAGGAACGTCGCCCGTCCGGCTTTGGTCTTTCTGAGAAGTTCGATCATCGAGCGGGCGGTCGCCTGATTGTCGGTCACAATGTTCCTGATGCTGCCGCCCAGCGCCGTTTCGATCGCAAGTTCATATTCTTTCGGCACGGAAATGAGATCGGCCACCACACCGCGGATCCCCGGGACCGAGCTTTTCTTCGCCATGACAGTCTGGATCGCGTTGCCGTACCCTTCGTACCTCTCCGTAATATTCCGGAGGGACTCGAGACGGGAGGACTCGATGTGGTAAGTCTGATTCTGCTTTTCAAGCGCTTCGTTTTCCGAGGCGATCTTCGCCCGGAGAGCCGTAACCGTCTCCTCCGCGCTCCGGATCTTCTCCCGGAGGGACTCGACTTCCTGCTCGGCAGCTTTCTGTTCGTCCCCGCTGCTCTGACGCAGCTGTTCGAGTTCAAGGCTGCTCTCTCCGAGCTCCTGTTCCCGCCTTGCGATCTCTTCATTTCGAAGATCGATCTGTTCGCGAAGGGCATCGTAGCGCTGCAGCCGTCCCTTGACGCCGGCACGGCCGTTCAGAAGATCGATCAGTTCGCCCTTGGCAAGATCCGCTTCCCTCTGTTTCCCGATAAGAGCATTCTCGGTCTGTTTCAGGGCTTCTTCCCCGGCTTCTTTTTCCGATATGATCCTGGCGGCAGCAGCCTCCAGACGGGTCTTCTCCTCCTGCTGCGCTCTCTCATTTTCTTCGCGCCGGGCGATCTCTTCCTCGAGATACTCCTTCCTGGTGAGCCCTCTTTCGTTTTCCTGCCTGATCCTACGGATCTGCTCGCCGATCAGTTCGCTTCTGCCCCTGTTTTCCTGCAGGGCGAGCGCATTTTCCTCTTCTTTCGCGTGCAGGGAGCGGATCTCCCCGTCCAGCTCCTCGAGCCTTCGCTCGATCGTTTCGTACTCGATCCGGGTGTGATCGAATGCTTCCGTTTTCTCCTGCAGTTCCCCGCGAACGATCTCCTCTTTTGCCTCAATTTCTCCGGCCTGTTTGTCGACCCGTTCCGTCTCGAGAAGGAAGACATTGACCTCCAGTTCTTTGAGCCTCTGCTTTTTCTCAAGATAATTCTTCGCTTTCTCGGACTGGAGCCGGAGCGGCTCGACGCGTCCTTCGATCTCATGAAGAATGTCGTTCACCCGGAGAAGATTCTGTCTTTCGGAATCCAGTTTCCGCAGAGCCTGGTTCTTTCTTCTTTTAAATTTGACGATCCCGGCCGCCTCGTCGAACAGTTCGCGCCGTTCCTCGGCTTTTCCGCTTATGATCTGGTCGATCCTGCCCTGTCCGATGATCGAGTATCCTTCTTTTCCGATACCGGTGTCATAAAAAAGCTCGTTGATATCACGCAGGCGCACCGTCGTCCCGTTCAGGAGATACTCACTTTCTCCCGAGCGGTAAAGCCGGCGCGTCACGGTCACTTCCTCATAGCTCACCGGAAGGATATGGTCCCGGTTGTCGAGGGTGATCGCGCACGAAGCATAGCTCAGAGGCTTTCTTTGCTCTGTGCCCGCGAAAATGACGTCCTGCATGTTACTGCCGCGGAGCTGTTTTGCGCTCTGCTCGCCCAGTACCCATCTGACCGCGTCGGCAACATTGCTCTTTCCGCTTCCATTCGGTCCCACGATGCCGGTGATCCCGTTATGAAATTCGAATTTCATCTTGTGGGCAAAGGATTTGAATCCCTGCACCTCGATCGATTTCAGATACATTTCCGATTCAGCCTTCCCGAAGCTGCCGCAGTGCCTGATAAGCCGCCTGCTGTTCCGCGGCCTTCTTGGAATGTCCGCAGCCGCGCGCGGCGCATTCCCCGCCTATCGACACCGTCACGTAATAGCGTTTGTCGTGATCCGGTCCTTCCTCCCCCTCAAGCCGGTAGGCGACGCTTTCTCCGCGTCCCTGCGCGTACTCCTGCAGGAGAGTCTGTGAATCGACAAACAGTCTCTTGTTTTCTATATCGTTTAAAATACGGGCGCTCACAAATGCGCGCGCCGCCTCAAATCCCCCGTCCAGATAGATCGCACCGATCAGCGTCTCCAGAGCGTCCGACACGATGGAGTCCCTCTCTCTGCCTCCGCCAAGTTCTTCTCCTCTGCCGAGGCGCAGAAAAGCCGGGAGTCCGAACTCTTTCGCGCACAGCGCCAGCGTCGGCTCGCAGACCATGCTCGCCCGCATCCTGGTCAGCTCGCCCTCCGGTTTTTCCGGATAGGTCCGGTACAGATACTCGGAGGAGCAGATCTCCAGCACGGCGTCCCCGAGGAATTCGATCCGCTCGTTGTGCGCGGCGCCTTCCGCCCTGTGCTCGTTGGCATAGGACGTATGAGTGAGTGCCTGCGTGAGGATCGACGGAGACCGGAAATGGTATCCGATGATCTCTTCCAGCTTTTCCGGACCGGGGATTTCCGCTTTCACGGAGGATGCGG
>CAYLSR010000262.1:0-3261 GCA_964385855.1 uncultured Mogibacterium sp. | reverse complement strand
GACCATGCTCTCCTCCTGACTGAATGCATCCTAAATATATTATCACCTGACCGGAAGATTGGCAAGTGTTTTCATTCCGACGGCAGTGGCTGTTTCGCACCAAATAAAGAGCAGAGCCCGCAGTTCAGACGGACTCTGCCCTTCCGTTTTCAATGGAACGATCGCACCTTCCGGGCTATTGCCTCAGGAAGCCGAGCGCGCAGCCGATCATCGCCGCCATGCCGTACGGGATCGCCTCTTCGTTGAACGTGCATCTCGCGTTGTGAAGAGAAGGGATGTTGTCCGGATCTCCCAGCGTCCCGGCCTGTAGGATCATGAAGACCGCCGGCACGCCTGTCAGGGTGGAATAGAAGCTGAAGTCTTCGCTGAACCCCATCGGATCGTCAAACAGTTCAACACGATCGGCTCCGACCGACTCCTCCAGGATCGGCAGGAGCGTGTTCGTCAGGGCCGGGTCGTTATAGCAGGAATCATATCCCCACGCCGGATTGACGTTGATCTTGCAGCCGCTGATCTTCTCGACGCCCTCCGCGATCCGGTACGCGTAGTCCTTGATCACCGCACGCGCTTCCGCCGTATAGGACCGCGCGTTCCCGGCCATGATGAGCTTGTCGGCGATGATGTTCGGGGCCTTGCCGCCCTCGATCTTGTTCATCATGAAGATCGCCGCGTCGAGCGGCGCGACCGCTCTGGCCTGGACCTGCTGGAACATCATGATCATCTCCGCCGCCGCCAGGATCGGATCCGGCGCCTTGTGCGGCAGGGATCCGTGTCCGCCGGTCCCGATGATCTCAAACCAGTAGTCGTCCGTCGAAGTCGTAAACGGACCTTCCCGCAGTCCGATGACGCCGCACTTCTCGTTTACCGTCGGGAACACGTGCATGCCGAGGACCGCGTCCACGCCATCCATGACGCCCAGCCCGACCAGCTCTTTCGCACCGCCCGGAAAGGTATCCTCACTGTGCTGGAAGATCAGCTTGACGCTCCCGGCAAACTGATCCCGCATGCCGCACAGGATCTTCGCGTTCCCCAGCATCATCGCGCAGTGGATATCATGGCCGCAGGCGTGCATGACATTCGGGGTCTGGCTCGCGAAAGGCAGCCCGGTCTCCTCCTGCACCGGCAGCGCGTCGATATCCGTCCGGATCGCGATGCATTTCCCCGCACCCTTTCTTCCCTTTATGACCCCGACGACGGAGGTCGGTGTCGGCGACTCGATCTCATCGACGCCGTACTCTTCCAGTTTTTCCCGGATCAGGGCCGATGTACGTATTTCCTTTCGCCCCATCTCCGGGTGCGCGTGGATATCTCTTCGGATCGCGATGATCTCTTCCAGGATCTCATTTGCCTTCTGAAGTAATTCGCTCATAAGATTTCCTCCTTATACTTCTGACACCTGAGATTATTGTACACGAATCCATCGAAAAAATGAAATGACTCGGGCTTATATCCGTCATAACAGAATGGAATCTGTAAGCATCTCATCAGAATTTTACAGATAACAGCAACTATACTATTATCGGATTTCGTGCTATACTGTATTGAGTAGTCTGCATCTTTTGAATTATTCTGTTCCACGGGCAAGGGAGGATCCATGGAATTACGTCAACTGTATTATGTGCTGGAAACGGCAAAATACAAAAGCTTTACGAAAGCCGCTGAAGCGCTCTACACGTCGCAGCCGAACGTTTCCAAGCAGATCAGCTTACTGGAAGATGAGCTGGGCACCCAGCTGTTCTTCCGCAGTCATCACAACGTACTTTTGACCAAAGACGGGGAGCTCTTCTGCAAATATGCGGAAAAGGTCGTTGCCGATCTGGATGAGCTGATGAAGGCTTTTCATCAGAATACACAGGACGATAAAGCTGTTCTGAATATCGCCGTCTTCGTATTCTTCCAGCGGATGAAGTTCGCGTCGATCCTCCGGGCATTTTATCGTGACAACGCAAACGTCGTGGGAACGCTCCGGCTTTCCGATAACAACATGGCTTACGAGGGGCTGGATGACGGTTCCATCGATTTTGCCATCCTGAAGCTGCGGCCGGAGGACCGGCAGAAGCGGTTTCAATACCACCTCCTGATGGCTGAGGAGCTTCTGGGCATGATCAGCAGTTCCAGCGAACTTGCCGGAAAAGAGCGCCTCACAGCGGAGGATCTCCGGCCGATCCCCGTACTGACCGGAGAAGAAGGCTCCAGCCTGTACGAAGATTTCCAGCGGCTTTACCGGGAGCGAAACATCCCTTACAACGTCGCGCTTCAAAACACCTACAATATCGATTTCCTGATCGAAATGCTGTCGGAGAACAACGGTATCACTTACATCACCGCATCTGCCGCCGCGACGATCAAAGACGATCGCATTACCACGGTCCCGCTGGATCCGCCGGTTGATTACTGTACGTACCTGGTCTACCCGAAAGGCCGCACGTACACCGGGATCTACCGGAAATTCATCGATTACGTCATCGACGAGATGTCGGAACAGTAGCGGACAGGCTGTCAGCTAAACCCAAAGCATCAAAAACCCCCGGGCCTGCGCCAAGGCGCCTGTCCGGGGTTCTCTTTTATGATCAGATGACGGTTATCCGCTCGAAAGCGCTATGCCTTCGCGATCTGCGCAGCGACCTCTGCAGCGAAGTCTTCCTGCTTCTTCTCGATGCCTTCGCCGACTTCGAATCTGATGACCTTCGTCAGCTTCAGATCCTTATCGACAGCCGCCAGATACTGACCGACCGTCTGCTTGCCGTCTTCCGCTCTGACGTAGGTCTGATCGAGCAGGCAGATCTCCTTCAGCTGCTTGTCGAAACGGCCCTGAACCAGTCCGTTGAAGATCTTGTTGTCAAAGATCTCTTCTCTCGCAGCCACTGCGAGTCCGGCCAGCTTCGCCTTCGCGTCTTCCGAAAGGAAGTTCGGCAGATAGTTGAAGTTGAAGCCCTTTTCCGCTCTCTTGTCGGCCCGGGTCGTAATATCCTCTTCGCCCCACACGCCATGAACCTTCTCCAGGAGTCCGTTCAGGATAGGCTTCGGGAGGGTGAACGGATCGTTCAGCGCGCTTTCACGCGTGATCTTCTTCAGATTCGCCAGCTCCTCCTCGGAGATGTCGTTTCTGCTGACATACTGAGGGTTCATCGCCGCGACCTGCATCGCAACGTTCTTGAGCGCGGCCTTGTTGGCATCGTTGTCCGCGCCGTCCGCAGCGACGATGACGCCGATGTTTCCGCCGCCGTGGATGTACGAAGTTACGACTTCGCCGACAGCCTT
>CAYLSR010000261.1:0-3267 GCA_964385855.1 uncultured Mogibacterium sp. | reverse complement strand
GCTATGATCTGATCATCCTGAACTTCGCCAACCCGGACATGGTCGGGCACACTGGCGTTTTCGAGGCAGCGGTCAGCGCCATCGAGACGCTCGACGGGCTCGTGGAGCAGATCGTTGAGGCGATCCTCGCAAAAGACGGTCAGGTCCTGCTGACCGCCGACCATGGGAACGCGGACTACATGCTGGATGATCAGGACAATGTCGTCACCAAGCACTCCCTTTCGAAAGTGCCGCTCTGCCACATCTGCAGCGAGCCGCGTCCGTTCATAAAAAATACCGGTAAACTCGCTGACATCACCCCGACGCTGCTGACCCTCATGGGGATCCCGGTGCCGGAAGCGATGCACGGAGACGTTCTGGTCTGACCGGAAACCCGCTCTCCTGTCACGAAAAAACGCAAAGAGCCCGGTCCTGCAAGACTGCAGGCGCATCGGGCTCTTTTGAATTCCGGTTGACGGTGCGTTTTATCGTTATTCTTCCGAAAGCTGTCTGATGCGGTCGTCGACCATCCGGGCCATCCTGTGCGCGAACCGGTTCAAGTCGTACTGATAGGAGTTCATCCTCCCGTCCCGCCCGTGGCTGGTGCCGAAGCGGCGGTTGTTGAAGATCGTCAGATCGGCCGCCGCCTCATAGAACGGTGCACGCTGCTCGTACAGCGCTGACGTGCCGACCCTTTTGCTGATCGGACGGTCCCGGGTCGAAAGCAGTTCAGCCGTCCGGCGGATGTAGACCGTGATGCTGTTTTCCCTGAAGAGTCTGCGGTTCTCCTCTCGGATCACCGCGCCGCCGCCGGTCGCGATCACGAGGCCGCGCATGCGGCAGTACTTCCGGAGCATCTCCGTCTCAATCTGCCGAAAGGCTTCTTCCCCTTCCGATTCGATGATCTCCGAAGGCTTCCGGCCGCTCTCCCGGAGGATCTCCCGGTCGATATCCGCAAACCGGCGGCCGAGGATCCCCGCAAGCCTGCGGGAAATCGAAGTCTTGCCGCAGCCCGGCATGCCGATCACGATGATGTTGAGCTGGTCCCGCAGGAGCTGTTCCATTGCCTTCCCGCAGATCTCTTCTTCCGGGATCTCCTCCGCGAGTTCTCCCCAGATCCCGGCAGCCCGGATCCCCTGGCAGACCAGCATCCGCAGACCTGACACCACCGGGATGCCCGCCTCCTCCGCATCCAGCAGGAACTTCGTCCGGTAAGGCTCGTAGATGAGATCTGCCGCGAGCTTAAGTTTCCGGAAATCCCCGAAGCCGGTCTCACAGCGATCGAGCGGTGACTGTCCGGCGTTCACACCCATCCCGACCGGCGTCGCGTTGATGAGGACCTCCGCGTCCGGGTGCTGCCTGAGCTCCTCATAGGTGCAGTGCCCGACCCCGTTCGGCACCCCGGGATCTTTTCCGCGGGAGGCGATGACGATCTCCCGCGCGCCGAGCTGCCGAAGGCCCTCGCACGTGGCGGATGCCGCGCCGCCGCTCCCGAGAATCAGGACCTTCCGACCCTCCACCCTGCCGGTGAACATCTGCTTCACCCCGTACACGTCGGTATTGTGGCCTTCCAGGCTGCCGTCCTCCCTGCGCAGGATGGTGTTGACCGCCTGCAGCACTTCCGCCTTCGGCGTCAGCGCGTCCAGATAAGGGATCACCGCACGCTTGTACGGGCTCGTCACATTAAACCCATGGTAGGTGAGATCGCCGAGCAGTGCAGGGATCCCGGCTTCGTCAGGCGTCTCCCGAAGCTCGTAGTCATACCCTTCTCCGAAGCCGGCGAAGATTCCGTGAAGTTCCGGCGAGAGACTGTGGCTGATCTGCCTGCCGATCAGCGCGTACTTCCGCCCGCCCATCACGGTTCACCCGCCAGCGCGTCATAGAGCGCGATCGCAGCGGCCGCTTCCACGACCGGGACCGCCCTCGGCACCACACACAGATCGTGCCGTCCCTGTGCGCGCAGTTCCACTTCCTGCATCCGCGAGATGTCGACCGTCCGCTGCGGCGCGCCGATCGTCGGGACCGGCTTGAACGCTGCGCGAAAGACGATCTCCATCCCGTTGCTGATGCCTCCGTTGATCCCGCCGGCATGATTGGTCTCCGTCCTCAGCGGGCAGCTTCCGGAAGGGACTCCCTCCGGATCGTCGACCAGCAGGATCGTATCGTTGTTGCGGGAACCTCTGTACCGGCTTCCGGCGAAGCCGGAGCCGAACTCGATCCCCTTGACCGCCGGGATCGCGAACACCGCGCCGGCGATCTTTCCTTCGAGTCCTTCATAGAGCGGACCGCCGACCCCCGCGGGGAATCCCCGGACGATGCACTCGACGATTCCTCCGAGAGAATCCTGATCCTCCCTCGCCCTGCGGATCGCGCACAGGATCTCCTCCTCGGAAGTCTTGCCGCCGATCTCCGTATAATACGCGCTTATGGTGATGCCGCGCTCCGCGAGAAGCTGCATCAGGATTCCTCCGGCGATGCACATCGGCGCCGTCATCCTGCCGGAGAACCGCCCCCCGCCCGGCCGCAGTCCTTCCGCGCCCTCCTTCAGATAGACCGCCAAATCTGCGTGACCCGGCCGCAGGACGGTGCGGAGCTCCTCATAGTCCGCCGCGCAGTGATCCTGATTGACGATCTCCGCGCGCACTTCCGGGCCTTCGATGCAGAGCCTGCCGCCGCCGGCATCGCGGACGCCGGCGGTAAAGCGCACTTCATCCGGCTCCTTTCTCGGCGTCGTCACCGCCTCCGCGACGCAGTCGGCCGCGGCGCCCGGGGCCCTTCTGGCCATGAACGCCGCGAGTTCCTCCGGGTCGAAGCAGACGCCTTCCGGCAGCCCGCCGATGACCACGCCGATTTCGTCCCCGTGAGACTCCCCGAAGATCGATATCGAAATGTTTTCTCCGTACTCTCTTCTCATCCGTTCCCCTGTTCCGGTCATTCCGGAGCCCTTTTCAAAAAAGGTCCCGGATGACACAAGATCCCCACGAAACCGCGGGGATCCTCCTGACTCAGCTGCTGCGGTGCTTTCACACCGCGCTCTTCGTCCTTATGCTTCTGCCGTCACAGATTCTTCCGGCTCGTCCGCAGCTTCCGCGGCCTTCTCCGCCGGCTGCTCTTCCGCTTCAGCTTCGACGGCCTCGTCTGCCGCACCGGCGCTTTCCACGGTCATCGCCACCTCTGCAGGCCGTTTGTACGTGATCAGATCCTCCGCGATCTCATTCGCCGCAAGGCTGACCGGACGCTCCGGAACGATAGTTAATAATATTATTATCACTACGATCAGAGTCATAC
>CAYLSR010000260.1:0-3293 GCA_964385855.1 uncultured Mogibacterium sp. | reverse complement strand
AGCTGGCAGTTCCCGGCGCGGTATTTGTCTGCGACAATATCCTGATGAATGCCTGGCTGGTCGACAGTTCGACGGACAAGCGCAGGCGGCACCGGACGAGCGTCACGCGGATGCATGAATTCCTCGACTATCTATACTCCAGAAAGGACCTGTCCGTCTCTCTGCTGAGCTGCGGAGACGGGCTCGCGATCATCAAACTCTATGACAGAAAACAGGATTGAACTGCTTGCCCCCGCAGGGGACCTCGAAAAGCTCCGCATGGCCGTCTGGTACGGCGCGGATGCGGTGTACTTCGGCGGAGAGATCGGCGGGCTTCGGGCCGGCGCCGGCAACCTGACGCTGCCTGAGATCCGGGAGGCGATGGACTTCCTGCACGAAAACGGGTGCAGGGGCTATCTGACGATGAACATCTACCCGCACAACCGGGACCTTCCGCTCCTTGCGGACTACCTGACGAAGCTTCGGGACATCCCGGTCGACGCATACTTGGTCTCCGACCCGGGGATGTTCACGCTGATCCGGGAGATCGACCCGGACCGGGAAATCCACCTCAGCACGCAGGCCAACACGACCAATTATCGGTCCGCTCGGTTCTGGGCAGAGCAGGGCGTCAAGCGCATCGTCGCGGCCCGCGAGATGAGCCTGGAGGAGATCCGTGAGATGCGGCAGCAGCTTCCGGAGGACGTCGAGATCGAAGCCTTTGTACACGGCGCCATGTGCATCTCGTATTCCGGCCGATGCCTGCTGAGCAACTTCATGGCGGGCCGGGATGCCAATCAGGGTGCCTGCACGCATCCGTGCCGCTGGAAGTACCACCTCGTGGAGGAACAGCGTCCCGGAGAATACTACCCGGTCGAAGAAGATGACCGCGGCACCTACATCATGAACTCCAGAGACCTCTGCATGCTGGACTGCCTGCCGGACATGATTCGGGCCGGCATCACATCGCTGAAGATCGAAGGAAGGATGAAGAGCAGCTACTACGTCGCGACTGTCGTCGCGGCCTACCGCGCCGCGCTCGACGCCTGGATAGCGGACCCGGAGCACTACGAGTATCGGGACGCCTGGTTCCGGGAACTCTGCAAAGCCAGCCACCGGGAATTCACGCACGGATTCTTTTACCGCAAACCGACCGCCGAAGACCAGAATTATCTGTCAAGCGATTACACGCGGGAGTACTCTTTTGTCGGACTGGTCCGGGCGTATGATGCCTCAGCCGGCATTGTTACAGTTGAACAGCGCAACAAATTTTCCGTCGGCGACACGGTGGAGATCTTTTCGCCGGGACAGCCGTTCCGCGAATGGGTCATCCCCGGTATGACGGACGGGGAGGGGAACGCCATCGAAAGTGCGCCGCATCCGCAGCAGACGGTGCGGATTCCGTCCGCAGAACCGGTCGCCGTAAATTCTATTTTACGTAAAAGGAAGTGAAACGAATGTCCTCTGATACGGGAGACTTGCCAATACTCCTCATAGCAGTGCTTGTATTTCTCTGCGTCCTGAACGCGCTGACCGCTGCGGTCAAGCGCGCGCTGGATACGATCGACCGCAATAAGATCAAGGAACTCCACGATGATGCTCCGGAGGACCGCAGGCTGAGCCACGTCATGCGGCTGCTGCGGAAGCCTTCGCGGTACCATTACGCGGATCTGGTGATGAATTATGCCTTGCTGACGATCAGCATCCTGCTGTTTCATCACGTGACCGAAGGCCGGATGGCGACGCAGTTCCACCTGCTCGCGGACGCGCTGTTCGTCCTCGGCTATCTCAGTCTGGCCGAGATCCTGCCGAAGAAGCTCGCCGCGCAGGCCGCCGAATCCGTCGGCATCTCGCTCTCGGGCTACCAGATGGCCGTCTACTATGTGACGCTGCCGTTCGCCCGGTTCTGCGTCTGGATCGCCAACCTCTTCCTCGTCATCCTCCGGAAGGAGACGGACGTCGACGACAATTCGTTCTCCGAAGACCTCGTCATGTCGATGCTCGACCGGGGCCAGGAGACCGGGGAGATCAAAGAAGAAGGCCGCAAGATGATTGACAGCATCTTCGAATTCGACGATCTGCTGGCGTATGAGATCATGACTCCGCGGACGGACGTCTTCATGATCGATCTGACGGACGATCCTGAAAAATACCGGCAGGAGCTTCTGGAACTTCGCCATTCGCGGATCCCGGTCTGTGAGGGAGACGCGGACAACATCATCGGCATCCTCCACATCAAGGATTATCTGCTGGCCGCCGCCGAACAGGGCTACGATCAGATCGATCTGCATGCGATCCTCCGTGAGCCGTATTTCGTGCCGGAGACCAAGAATATCGACTCTCTGTTCATTGAGCTTCAAAAGGGCAAACAGCATATTGCCATCCTGATCGACGAATACGGCGGCTTCAGCGGTCTCGTTTCGATCGAGGATATCATCGAACAGATCGTCGGCGATATCGATGATGAGTTTGATGAGGATGAACGGGTCATCGAGAAGATCAGCGACACCGAATTCATCGTGGACGGCAACGTCTACCTCGACGACCTGGACGAGGAGACCGGCATCAGTCTGGAATCCGAGACCAGCGAGACGATCGGCGGCTTCATCATCGACCGGATGGGAGAGATCCCGAAGGAAAACATCCATTATCCGCCGATCCAGTACGAGAACATCTCGTTTACGATCCTGGAGGTCCGCGACCGCAGGATCGAGAAGCTGCGCATCCAGGTCAACGACCCGTCAGAAAGAAGGGAAGAGCATGAGTGAAGAAAAAACGACACTGAATAACTCCGCAGGAGAGATCATGATCGAAGATCAGGTGATCGTCGAATACGTCTCCGAGGAGGTCCTCAAATACGAAGGGATCAGCCGGCTGGTCGGCGGGATCACCGAAAGCTTCTCCAAGAACATTCTGGGGCGCGAACCTGCCTCGCAGGGCATCAAGATCACCCGCGACGGCGATCATATCGGGATCAACGTGCATGTCATCGTTTATTACGGGGTCAACATCCCTCAGGTCTCCTATGACATCCAGACCAGCGTGAAAGAAGTGATAGAAAAATACACCGGACTGACCGTCGATGCCGTCAATGTCGGTGTGGAAGGGATTGATAAGCGCAAGCAGTGAAAATGGACAGACAGATTATAAGAGAACAGACGATGCAGCTGGTCTATCAGATGGACATCACCGGCAACTTTGACTACGAGCAGCTGTCCGTCGTCGAGGAGAACGAAGCGGTCCTGCGCAAGAACAAGGCGATCAGCGTCCTGACGGCCATCCGGGACCACATCGACGAGATCGATCAGTGCATC
>CAYLSR010000259.1:0-3315 GCA_964385855.1 uncultured Mogibacterium sp. | reverse complement strand
ACCAACCTGCCTCCACGCAAGATGATGGGCATCCCGTCCTGCGGCATGCTGATCTCCGCGGTGAACGAGTACGACGGCAAGGAGATGCTGAACCTCCTGATGATCGACGACAATATCCCGGCGGGAGCGAAGATGTATTAATACCGATTGGAACAGAGCAGGTGTGTCACAGACTGTGGCGCACCTGTTTTTCAATATAGCTGAACGTTACGCTTTAACTGGCGTATTGTGACGTCACGCTTAGCCCAAATCCGCTCCCTTTTAGCCTGATTTACGCCAAACCTTAAGCCAGTGACGGGGTAAGATATGACAAGATATGAGAATTTATGAAAAAGAACACGGGATGTGGGGCTCGAAATGAATGATCTGCCCAGAGAACAATTCTTGTTTTACGAGGCAGATTTCGACTCCCATCAGCTCCACCACAAAAAACTCACTTGAACCCTGCGATTTTCGCAGGGTTTCAACGTTTTCGGCGATTCTGTGAACAACCTGAAATTTGTGGGGAACCCTCAGATGACAGATTGACCTGTTCCGGAATTGTTTTAATTTAGTACAAGCCGTTCAGGGGCGTCGGATTTCATTGAAATTCCGACGCTCTTTTGCTTTGCAGGGATCAGCGGCAAGCTGTGCCTGCAGGACAGGGTAGATCCCAATCCAATGATCACAAGGAGGTATATGATGAGCACGTATTACGAATTCTATGTCGCTGTCCGCCGTGACGATAAGATCGAAGCGGTCGGACCATATGTAAGAAAAAAAGACGGATCATTCGAACTCACGTCCAAACTGACCAGGAGCAGGTCTTTCATCTGCTGGGAGGATTTCGGGGCGTGGGAACTGCCGGTCGAAAAGATGGCGGAGGATCAGATCGAATTCTTTACCGATACGGGGTGGTTCGATGACAGAAGTCATTCCATCGCGTACTTCATCCCGTACAGAGAGATCTGCGCGATGGCGGATGATGGTCTTGTTCAGGGCTATGTCACCCTTGAGGAGCTCGACATGGTCGCGAGAAATGACTATGATCCGGAGTGCTTCTGGAACCTTGAGGTCAGGAGCCCGCAGGCAGCAGCAGAGATGGATCCGGAAACGAGGAAGGGATACGGACATATCGCCTATGTTGATCGGAACAGCACCGGATATATCTGCAGTCAGCTTCTGAACACCGCGGATCCGATCGATTACGGACTGAAGGAAGAGGAGATGTGTTTCATCGTCAGGGTCTGTTGAGGCTTCGCATGGTTGAAGGGTCAGCGCTTTTCCGATACACTGACTTCAGAACGAGGCGATGGAGGTGAGAAACATGTTCAACCCTAAATTCAGATTCACCCATGAAGAGATCAGGATCATCGTCCTGGCGCTTGTCGAGCTCAAGAACCAGCTGATCGCGGAAGGAAGATATACTGATCCGGTCGATGAGCTCCTCATGAAGTTCGTTGACTGATCCGTAGGATAAGGTTACTTTCTCCCGGCTCAGGTCGGGAATACATTCCCCCTGTAATAAGGCAGGGGGTTTTCTGTACCCTGAAATGGGAGAAAGGAGCCCCAAATGGCAACGACAAAAGAAACAATGAAAGTTATCGCTGACGGGATCGGAAGAGAAGAAGCGAAGATGAACGGGATGGTCTGCACGATCAGGATCCCGGATGAGACAGCAGCAAGGATCTTCGAGAACCTCCTTCCGGATGTGGGGGATGCGAATGAGGAGGATCCGATCGATGCGATGGAGCTCGCTGAGGAAGTATCATATTTCCTGGCGGATCTTACTGCGGACAGATTCCTGACAGCTCTGGAAGAGAAGGAAGTGCTGACGATCATTGGAATGATCGAAGCGCTCGATGAGACCCGGAAGAAGACCTCGGCGAAGGATGCGGTAGAAGTCCTTAAGCACATGTTCGGCTGCCTTCGCTGCGAACATGTTGCGGACCTGCTTGAAGTCCTCAATGTCTGTGCCTTCTATGAAGAGTACACCTATGACTTCTTCATGGATGCTTTCCTCGCGAACGAGGACATCGCCTGTTTCCTTCCGAGGTTCCGCTTTTCATGATGGAGGCGGCAATGAGTGAATGCAGAACGATCGCCGTCTGTAACCAGAAGGGCGGCGTAGGCAAGACCACAACGACGCTGAATCTGGGCGCCGGCCTTGCGCGGCAGGGAAGAAGAGTTCTTCTTGTGGACTGCGACCCTCAGAGCGACCTGACCACTGCTCTCGGATGGGAGGGCGACAGGATCGACCGGTCCCTCGGACAGCTGATGTATCAGGTGACGCAGGACATGAGGCCTGACGTTGAGGCCGCGATCCTCCATCACGAGGAAGGAATGGATCTGCTCCCGTCGAATCTCGACCTCTCCTCCATGGAGACGAGGCTCGTGAACGCCATGAGCCGGGAGAAAGTCCTCGCCGGCATCCTGAAGGAGGTGAAGGACCGATATGACTATGTCCTCCTCGACTGCATGCCGTCGCTCGGGATGATCACGATCAACGCCCTCACGGCGGCGGATGAGGTCATCATCCCGGTGCAGGCGCAGTATCTTCCCGCCAAGGGGATGACGCAGCTCTTCAAGAGCATCAATATGGTCCGCACCCATACTAATGAAAAGCTGAAGGTCGGAGGCATCGTGATGACGCTCGTGGACGGAAGGACGAACCTTGCGAAAGAGGTCATCGACACGATCCGGCTGAACTACGGCATGACGGTACGGATCTTCGATACGAAGATCCCGGTCGCCGTCAGGGCGGCGGAGGCATCAAGAGCGGGCAAAAGCATCTTCGCCTACGACAGGGATTCCAAAGCTGCCGGCGCCTATGAGGCACTCACGAAGGAGGTGATGAGAAGTGCCGAAAGAAAGAAACAGAGACATGAGGCTTCCATCAGTCGATGAGCTCTTCACTTCGCAGGAGGAGCGTGACGACGCGAAGCTGAAACGCATCTACGAGATCCCGATCAGTGAGATCGATCCCTTCCCGGATCACCCGTACAAGGTGAAAGACGATGAGGATATGATGCATCTGGTGGATTCGATCAGGGAGAACGGGATCATTACTCCTGCTACGGTGAGGAAGAAAGAGGATGGGAGATACGAGCTCCTCTCCGGACACAGAAGGAAGAGAGCCTGCGAGCTTGCCGGGATCGAGAACCTCCGCTGCGAGGTCGTCGAGATGTCAAGGGATGAGGCCATCATCTTCATGATCGACTCAAACTGCCAGCGGACAGAGATCCTGCCGAGCGAGAAAGCCTTCGCATATAAGATGAAGCTGGAGGCCATGAACCGGCAGGGCAAGAGGACCGATTTAACTGCGACACCCGTGGT
>CAYLSR010000258.1:0-3345 GCA_964385855.1 uncultured Mogibacterium sp. | reverse complement strand
CAGCTTCGCGCCTTCGAAGAACGCGGCCTTCGTCGGCAGGAGCTTGATCTGGCACGGCCACTGGTTCAGTCGGGAAACCGGACGATAGCCCGGTGCGGCGGCTTCGGCCTGAGCCGGCTCCTCGCGCCTGAACTGCTTCATCTGGGAGCCCGGGCACCCGCCGGCAGGACGTTCACCGCCTGCGGCCAGATGCGCCGTCATGGCGGCTTTGCGCTTCGTTTCATCTTCGATCTGCATGATTTCTTCGATCGTCATGGTCTTTCCTCCTTGCTGAGCCGCTTTTACGGCCGCTTCATCATACGCCGGAGCCTCGCGCTCCTCAAAAGTGATCGCGCCGGTAGGACAGTTCGGCAGGCAGTCCCCAAACCCGTCGCAGAAGTTTTCTCTTACCAGTTTGGCTTTTCCATCGATCATATCGATGGCGCCTTCGTGACAGGCGCTGGCGCACAGCCCGCAGCCGTTGCATTTTTCTTCGTCGATCTTTATGATTTTCCGGATCATGTCCTTGTTCCTCCTGAAGTTCTCTTGATTCTGTGCCTTGAGTATAGTACAATATATCAAACGCGTCGGTTGTTTTTACAACGGAAAGGAAATTTTATGAATGAATTTGTTCCTGTGCTGAAGAGAACGAAGCTGTTTTCCGGCGTGGGAGAGGAAGACATCAGCACCATGCTCTCCTGCCTGGGGGCGAGGCTGATGACATACAAAAGAGGGGAGTACGTGCTGCGACAGGGCGAACACCTCAGCGATATCCTCGTCCTTGCGGAGGGCAGCCTGCACATCCAGAGGGACGATTACTGGGGCAACCGCAGCATCCTCGGGCAGATCGGCGTCGGGGAGATCTTCGGGGAAGCCTATGTCGCGCCGGAGAGCGGACCGCTCCTGAATGACGTCATCGCGGTGGAGGACAGTTCGGTCTTTTTCTTCGATGTGAAGCGCGTGATCGCGACCTGCTCGTCCGCATGCCGCTTTCACACGCTGGTCGTGCAGAACCTGTTCTTTGCGATCTCCGAGAAGAACAGGGGCCTCGTGCAGAAACTGGGCTGCATTTCCAGGCGGTCGACCCGCGAAAAACTGCTCTCGTATCTGTCCGAAGAGGCAAAGAAGCAGGGCAGCTCAAGCATCGTCATCCCGTTCAACCGGCAGCAGCTGGCGGACTACCTGTCTGTCGACCGGAGCGCCATGTCGAACGAGCTCTGCAAGATGCGCGATGAAGGGCTCCTGACCTTTGAGAAAAACCGGTTCAGGCTGTTCTGAAGAAGTAAAAAAGACTCCCGTAAACCGAGGCTTACGGGAGTCTTTTTTGCGCCGCCTGCAGCAGCGCTGAGCCCGAATGCATCTGAAACCATCAATTCAGATCTCTAATACATATTTCACAAATACCCATGCGCATGCGTATGAGAACAGCGCAAGCGGGATAGCCTTTATTGGTTCTGACCGGGAATGTTTTTTTATAAGACAGGACCAGCATATTATTCCGGCAAGAAGAAGTATGCAGGCCGCTTTTACCCGGATTCTTATTCCGCCGCAGAACGCTGCAATAAGGCATATCAGGAAGTAGGAATAATGAAATCTGCGAATCGCAGCATCCGTAAGATATTCTTTGTTCGTAAGTACAACGTATGAAACATCCGCCATTGCTGCTGTGATCATGCATATGACGATCGCATACTCATAGACAGAGTATACATGCGGACTCTGCGAGTGAAGGAGAACAGGCATTGCACCAACGATCGGAATCGCCGCCGGATACAGGTATCTCTTGTCTTTCAGCTGCTGTCTGTTAGAGACAAACATATAGAATCCTTGTACAGCAAGAAGAAACAAGTGCAGCAATACGATCTTGACAGTATTATCCATTATCATTCTCCGTTTCATGATCAGACCGTTCGGGCCGGTCGATCTTGTTGCATTATTCAATAATTTGTCAGTAATTACAACAGAGAAAACCATGTTTTAGCAGCGCATTAGCGGGCTGAAACAACTCGTTAGCAAAGCGTTAGCGCCCGGACAGTCTTTCTTAACAGACAATTAACTCCGCATTCACATACAATTTCAGAAAAGAAGGAGGTTTGTTTATGGAAGAACTGATTAGAAACGAACTGGGAAATGGAGAAAAGGTGCTTTGGATCGGAAGATCGGCATCAAAAAAACTGCTGGACAATACCAACAGGATGGGATATCTTATGCAGATCGTGATTCCTCTTGCCATTATGGCCGGCATGATGTATGCATCTGTTGTGAAAATCGGAGAAGTTAAATTTTCAGCTTTTCTGATGTTGTTTGTCCTCGGGATCCTGCTTCCGCTTTCTGCGGTTTTGGATGGTTACGGCGCACGCGACCTGGAATATGCTGCGACTGACAGAAGGCTGATCCGGAAGAACGGCTCACAGCTTACTTCCGTAAAATATGAAGAAATCGCGGAGTGCAGCTTCCGCAAAGACAAAGATGGTCAGACATCTCTGCTCTGCGGAAAAAATGCTGTAAACGCAAGCCCGTCAAAATGGCGTAAGCAGGCACTGTTTACAGGAAATGTTGAAAAAGATGAAGAGAATCATGTTGAGAGATATACTTTTTATGCCGTCAGCGATCCGGATGGGTTAAGGCAGGCTATAGAGGGCAAAGTTATGTATAAGGACGCCTGATGTCAATCCGGCTCTCTGAGGTAATATCCTACACCGGCTTCCGTAAAAATGAATTCCGGCTCCGCAGGATGATTTTCTATCTTCCTGCGGATATTTGCCATATTCACCCGCAGGATCCGGTTGTCGTTTTTCATTGTCGGCCCCCATATTTCGTGAAGGATCATATCATAGGTAATAACCCGGCCGGCATACATTCCAAGCAATGCGACAAGGCGGAATTCTGTTTGCGTCAGGCCGACATCGCGTCCGTCCTTCAACACTTTGTGTTTGTTGTAATCTATCGTGAGACTGCCTATAAGCAGGATTCCGCTTTGCATGGCAAGACCCGCGTCCGTTGCAGTACGCCTGCGTCTGAGGGCTGAGCGGATCCTTGCAAGGAGCTCCGAGGTGCCGAAAGGCTTAGTTATATAATCGTCTGCGCCCATATCAAGAGCTTCTACTTTGTCTTTTTCGTGAGCTCTTGCGGAAAGCACGATAACGGGGATCGAAGACCACTCGCGCAGCGACTTGAGAAGCTTTGTTCCGTCCATATCAGGAAGGCCGAGGTCAAGAATAACCAGATCCGGGCAATGGGATGAAATCATTGTTAATGCCTCTGTACCTGTAGCAGCAAGCAGCACATCATAGTTGTTAGCCTTAAGGATCGTCTTAAGCAGGTTGGTGATGCTGCTGTCATCCTCTATGATCACTATTCTGTCTC
>CAYLSR010000257.1:0-3350 GCA_964385855.1 uncultured Mogibacterium sp. | reverse complement strand
GACCGGACCAAAGCGCTGCTCGCGGCGCTCGGGCATCCGGAACGGTCGCTGAAGTTCGTGCACGTCGCGGGCAGCAACGGCAAGGGAAGCACGTGCGCGATGCTGGCCTCCGTCCTTCACGCGGCCGGGTACCGGACCGGTCTCTATATCTCGCCGTACATCGAAGCGTTTGGCGAACGGATACAGATCGACGGGGAGTACATCCCGGGCAGCCGCCTCGCGGAGATCACCGAGCGGGTGATGGCGATCGCGGACGGGATGGAGGACCATCCGAGCCAGTTCGAGCTCGTGACGGCCATCGCGCTTCAATACTATGTGGAAGAGCAGTGCGACATCGTGGTGCTCGAGGTCGGCATGGGCGGTGCGCTCGACAGCACCAATGCGATCGACGCGCCGGAAGTCGCCGTCATCACGAACATCGGGCTCGAACATACGGAGTACCTCGGCAGCACGCTCGAGGAGATCGCGGCGACCAAGGCCGGGATCATCAAGACAGGCTGCCGCGCGGTCTGCTACGACGGCGCGCCGGAGGTGACGGAGACGATCCGGCGCATCTGCGCGGAGCGGGCGGTGCCGCTCGTCATCGCGGACGCCGGCAAAGTCCGGCTGATCGAAACCAATCTGGACGGACAGCGGTTTGAGTGGGAGGGGGATGAATACCGCCTGCCGCTCCTCGGGCCGCATCAGCTGCACAACGCTGCGGTCGTTCTCGAGGTGATCCGGTCGCTCCGGGAAAAAGGCTGGAAGATCAGCGCCGGGCAGCTCCGGGAGGGCCTCGCCGCGACCGTCTGGCCGGCGAGATTCGAGGTCCTGTCGCGGGATCCGGTCTTCATCCTGGATGGCGGACACAACGCGCAGTGCGCGGAAGCGCTGGCGGACTGCATCGAAACCTATCTGCCGGGCCGCAGGATCACGTTCCTGCTCGGCGTTCTGGCCGACAAGGATTACGACAGCATCGTCGGTCTGATGATGCCGTACGCGAGGGAATTCATCTGCCTGACGCCGCTGAGCCCGCGGGCGCTCAGCGCGGAGTCGCTGGCGGAACACATCCGCGCGAAAGGCGGGCGGGCGGAGGCCGTCCCGTCGATCCGCGACGGGATCCTCCTGGCGGAGGGCCGTGCAAAAGACGCTGCCGCGCAGGAGGGAACGGAGCCGGCGATCATCGCCTTCGGATCCCTGTATCTGGCCGGTGCCGTGCGGACGGAATTCAGGATGTTGTTGCAGACAGGCTGCAAAGAATGATATAGTATTAGTTGGGGCCGGAAGCTTCCGGCCCTCTTTAAAACCGGTGTTTCAGCTGAAAAGAGTGGTGAAGGGATGGCGGATTACAGGACGATCGGGATACTGGGCGGCATGGGACCGATGGCGACCTACGACCTGGGGCGCAAGATCCTCGCGCACACGGAGGCTTCCTGCGATCAGGAGCACATTCCGGTGCTGATCGACTGCAATACCCGCATCGCGGACCGCACAGAGGCGATCCTGCGGGGCGGCAGCGATCCGCTGCCGGAGATGATCCGGTCTGCGAAGCGCCTCGAGGCGATGGGCGCGGATCTGCTGGCCATGCCGTGCAACACCGCGCACTACTACTATGAAAAGATCGCCGGAGCCGTGGAGATCCCGGTGCTCCACATGCCGGGCATCACGGCAGAAGTCCTCGCGTCGAGCGGGGTCCGCTGCGCCGGCGTACTCGCGACGGACGGCACCCGCGAGAGCGGCGTCTACGAAACGGCGCTGGCTGCGCGGGGAATCCGGACGGTGTATCCGGCTCCGGAGCATCAGAAGACCCTGATGCGGATGATCTACGAGCACGTGAAAGCGGGGAATCTCGACTTCAGCGGGCTCGACACGGAGGGGCTGAGCGCGGATCTCGCCGCGAAAGGGGCGGAGATCCTGATCCTCGGCTGTACGGAGCTTCCGATCGCGTTCGAGCGGATCGGAGAGACCGGGCTGCCGCGGATCGATCCGACGGAGATGCTCGCCCGCGCCGCGGTGCAGGCGGCCGGCGGCAGGCTGAAATGAATGGTCAAAATTGCAAATGATAAAAACAGAGACAAGCAGGAGGAATTGAGCATGGCTTTCAAAACAGACATCGAGATCGCGCAGGAGTGCGAAAAGAAAAAGATCACCGAGATCGCGGAGATCGCGGGGATCGATGAACAGTATCTGGAACAGTACGGGAATTACAAGGCGAAAATCGATTATTCCTATCTGAAAGACCATGCGGACCGGCCGGACGGCAAGCTGATCCTCGTGACGGCGATCACACCGACGCCGGCAGGAGAAGGGAAGACGACGACTTCCGTCGGCCTGACGGACGGGCTGCGCGCGATCGGCAAGAACGCCGTCGTCGCGCTGCGCGAGCCTTCGCTGGGTCCGGTCTTCGGCATCAAGGGCGGTGCCGCGGGCGGCGGATACGCGCAGGTCGTCCCGATGGAGGATATCAATCTTCACTTTACCGGCGACTTCCACGCGATCGGCGCGGCCAACAACCTGCTCGCGGCGATGATGGACAACCACATCCAGCAGGGGAACGCCCTCGGGATCGATCCGAAGCAGATCACCTGGAAGCGCGCGGTCGACATGAACGACCGTCAGCTCCGCCAGATCGTCGACGGGCTCGGCGGCAGGATGCAGGGCGTGCCGAGAGAAGACGGATTTGAGATCACGGTCGCTTCGGAGGTCATGGCGGTCCTCTGCCTGGCATCGGATATCACCGACCTCAAGGCGAGGCTGGCCCGGATCATCGTGGGCTACACCTACAGCGGCAAGCCGGTCACCGCGCACGACCTCAAGGCTGAAGGCGCGATGGCGGCGCTGCTCAAGGACGCGCTGAAGCCGAACCTCGTACAGACGCTGGAGGGGACGCCGGCGCTGATCCACGGCGGACCGTTCGCCAACATCGCGCACGGCTGCAATTCCATCACGGCGACCCGGATGGCCCTCAAGATCGCGGATTACGCGGTGACGGAGGCCGGATTCGCGGCGGATCTGGGCGCGGAGAAGTTCCTCGACATCAAGTGCCGCATGGCCGGGCTCAAGCCGAACGCGGTCGTCATCGTCGCGACGGTACGCGCGCTTAAGTATCACGGCGGCGTCGCCAAAGCGGACCTCAACCAGGAGAATCTGGAGGCGCTCGAGGCCGGACTGCCGAACCTCCTGCAGCACGTGAGCAACATCAAGAATGTCTTCGGGCTGCCGTGCGTCGTCGCGATCAACGCGTTCCCGACGGATACGAAGCAGGAGCTCGACATGGTCGAGGCGAAGTGCAGAGAGCTCGGCGTCAACGTCGCGCTTTGCGAAGTCTGGGCCAAGGGCGGCGAAGGCGGCAAGGCGCTCGAGGAGGAGGT
>CAYLSR010000256.1:0-3354 GCA_964385855.1 uncultured Mogibacterium sp. | reverse complement strand
CCCGGTTTCTTTTGATATCAATGGATCGATATGGTATAATTCAAACAGAAATCCAGCCCTTCCCGGGCGCGAACGGAGGCTCGCCTTGGACTCTATCAGCAAGCAGGTTCAACTGAATTCAAAGGAGGATGACAAGATCGAATCTTTTCTGTGGGATTTCGGCTACGACCCTGCCAAGATCTGGAAGATCGGAACTGAAGTGGTCATCCCGAAGAATACCATCATCCACGAGGCGAATACGATCCCCGTCTAAGGCTATTATATCATCAGCGGCAGGATCATCTCCTATGAATACACCGCCAGCGGCAACGAACGCATCTACGCCATCAGCAATGGAAATCAACCGGCAGGCTTCGACCACAAACGCTGCGTGGAAGATCTGCAACCTGATGGTCACCTTCGCGAAGCGGTACGGAGACGCGGACGGCAGCAGAATCCTGATCCGGGAGAAGATCAGCCAGCAGAGCATTGCCAACCTCCTGGCGCTCAACCGCATCACCACGTTTCGTGTGATGAAGGATCTTAAGGATCAGAGACTGATCGAGCAGGTCGACGGTTACTACTGCATCCTGGACATGGACGGTCTCAGGCGTCATATGGAGTACCTGGAGATGGATTTCTGACAGACCGCGAAAGGAGCATTCCGTGAATTCCTACACAAACCTCAATATCTCCACCCAGCAGATCCAGATTTTTCTCAAAGCGGTGGAACTCAAGAACTTCACTCAGGTCGCCAACTACTTTAACTACACCCCGTCGATGGTCAGCAAGACGATCGCTTCCATGGAGTCGGAGCTGGGAATCCGGCTCTTTGACCGCAAACCCCACGAGCTCGTTCCGACACCGGCGGCAAAGATGCTGGCGCGCGACTGGCGGCATTTCATCGCTTCTTTTACCAGCAGCATCTCCCGGGCGAGAGCGTATCAGAACGAGATGGAATCCCGGATTATCTTCGGCTTTGTCGATTCCTCCGACACGGTTGACCGTCTGATCTCCGAAGCAATCCGGGATTATTCCGCGGCTCATCCGTCCATCCGCATCACCGCGGAAAAGCACGATATGCACCGCTCCGTAGAGCTGCTCAATTCCGGCATGCTGGATGTCATCCAGACGAGCGCGACAGAAGTGCCGTATCTGGATTCCCATGGATTGAAGTGGGAGAAAGCCATCGATACGCGCGTCGCTGTCTACGTGCCGAGGAGCTGCCCTCTCTTCGAGCGGGAATCCATCTCTCCGCAGGATCTCCGGGATCAGCCGATCCTCGCTCTGGATCCGATGATGCATCCGACCTACAGCCAGTGGATGTACGAGCTGTGCGGGGATTACGGATTCACACCGAACATCGCCGCGACATTCCGCACGGTGCGGTCGCTCCGGTTCAGTCTGGGCCTGATGGATGCCGTCTTCATCGGGGATTCCATCACGAACGACTGGTGCAGGGACGATGAGAACCTGAAACTGTTCCTTCTGCCGGACAAGTCCTTCACAGTGCTCGCCTGGAGGGATGGCGCATCGGACGCCCTGCTCGATTTCAAGGAATATATGAAGACGGTTTATCCGGCACAAGTCTGACGGTGAGGATTAAACAGCATATGCAAACAGGTGCTTCCCTGCCCGTCCGCGCAGGGAAGCACCTGTTGATTTTCTCTGAATCGGGCCGTCTGACCGGATCGTCTGACCGTAACGGCCCTTACGGTTTCACAATCATTACCGTGCCACTGAGATCACACAGCGGCAGCATCAGGAACGCGCCGTACTGCGCTTCGAGATCCGCGACCGCCTTGCGGACGCTCAGCGTCCTGCCATCCTCATACCCGGCGATGAGAATCACTCCGCCCTTCTCCATGCGCGGATAGAAGTACTGGATACCCGCGACTGTCGGCTGATAGAGACCGGCATCCATATAAACAAGCGCATAGTGTTCATCCTCAAGTTCCAGCGCGGTCTCTGGGAACCATCCCGCCCGGACGACGACATTCTCCTCATGCGGCATGCGGGACAGAATGCGCTGTTCGAAGTTCTCGAGTTCACGGGACGAGAAGGACCACTCTCCCGGCCTGGCCTCCGACAGGCCGAGTTCCCGCTCCTTTGCGATGTCACGCGCGTCATAGCCGGTAAAGGTGTCAAAGAGGTAAAGCTTCCGGTCCGGCATCAGCGCGTTGAGCTGCCAGGAGATGTCTCCCCGATAGCACCCGAGATCCGCGAGCGCGCCTTGCACACCGAGGCTTTCCAGCCTCCATGCGAGCTTGCGGAGCGCCGCCGTCCGGAAGGAGAATCCGTTGAAAAAGTCATACAGGGAGAACACTTCTCCCTGATAATTCGCGCGGAGCAGTATATACCGGAGCGCTTCGTCTTCCTCCCTGCTTCCCGCCGCAAGGATGAATCTGTCCGGTTCCCAGGCGACCGCAGCTTCAACCGGCATGACCGGCATTTCCTGAATGTCTTCTTTGATCTCCCCGTTTGCGTCATAGACATTCCACGCCTGTTCGATCGGCGTACCGAAGCCGATCAGTTTGTACTCCTTCGGATTGAGCAGATCCGCTGCCGAGAACACGAGATTGTCAAGGCCTGCCAAAATCACTGTCTTCATGTTTCCTCCTGATTCGCCGGTGAACCGTTATACCGCGTCAGCCCTGTATACGGAACGGACGCTCGCGATCCTGCTGTCAGATTCGTCCCCGCAGCAGCAGCCTTTCTCCGCTGAATAGAAAGAGCAGGTTGCGCAGCTCACATCGATGGTCCGCTCCGCAAGGTTTCCCTCCGCATAGACGCAGTCCATCCCGTGGGAAACGAAGACCTGCACGCACAGTCCGTTCACAAAGTTTACGGAGATCATTCTCGCTCCGCAGCATCTGCACCTGTAATTCTCGCACGCGTTCTCCGTCAGAAAAATCCCTTCCTCGACTTCTATGGATTGTAATCTGCGTCCCATGCGTGTTCCTCCCGCTGTCTTCCGATTTGATCTGTTTCCATTCTTATTTTAGCGGAAATGGAAACGCAGCGGAAGCGACTGTGCGGAACATGCGTTGCCAAAACATCACTCCTCACATTTTCTCATCTGCTCTGTCCGCACCGGTACCGGATCGTCAGTATCGGTTGTGGACTTTCTCCGCAAAGCACATCACATCCCGGATGACGACTTCCGTGCCGTCATCCAAGACCGCCCTGCCGCTCATCTTCCCGAACACCTGATGCTGGTCGGAGACGATGACTTTGTAGTCGAGACACGCTGCCCGGTCGAGCACCGGTTTGAAGTCCATCTCAAACCTCCCGTCCGACGACGTGAAAGGCCACGGATCTGTGCAAGGAAAACAAATTCTCGATTTAGGCTGTGGTGATGCTAAGTTTGGCGCG
>CAYLSR010000255.1:0-3367 GCA_964385855.1 uncultured Mogibacterium sp. | reverse complement strand
TCAGGAGGATGATCGGAAGCGATGCAAAAGGGCGGCCCTACAGTGAAAGAGCGGGTGATCTGGCTTGACTGCCTGCGCTGCGCCGCGGCATTCGCGGTCGTCTGTATCCACGTCTGCGCGCAGAACTGGTTCACGATCGACATCAGTTCGATGCGGTGGATGGCCTTTCACTTCTACGACTGCATGGTTCGCTGGGCGGTCCCGGCGTTCGTCATGATCTCGGGCGCGTTTTTCCTGGATCCGTCGCGGGAGCTGAGCCTGTCGAAGCTCTACCGCAAGTACATCCTGCGGATCTTCACGGCGCTCGTATTCTGGTCATTTGCCTATGCGGCGGTCTACGCGATGCGAAATCAGGAGACGTTCACGGGGTTTCTCCGGAGGTTCCTGTACGGGCACTATCACCTGTGGTATCTGTACATGCTCCTCGGGCTCTACATCATCACGCCGCTGGTGCGCAAGATCACGGCAGACCGCCGGATGACGGAGTACTTTCTGGCGGTAGGGCTGATCCTGACGGTGATCGTGCCGGATCTGCTGCATCTGCCGATCCTGGACATCTTCACAGGGGTGTACGACAAGCTGAGGTTTCACTTCACGCTGGGGTACGTGTTTTACTACGTTCTCGGCTACTATCTGGCGCATGTTGTTCTTACAAAGCGACAGAACCGCACGTTATGTCTGTTCGGGGTCGTCGGATATCTGATCATCTTCTTCGGTACCTGGCAGCTGTCGCTGCACTCCGGGCAGAAGGTCGAGTGGATCTACGATTATCTGAGCTTCGGTGTGGCGCTGGAGTCGGCGGCAGTGATGGTGTTCTTCCGGAACCGGAAGATCGATCTGTCCGCCAAAGCCCGGCGTGCCGTGAGCCGCCTGTCGAAGTACAGCTTCGGGGTCTATCTGGTGCACATCTTCGTGCTGGATGCGCTGGCGGCGCTCGGGTTCAGCACGGTGTCGTTCAATTCGTTCCTCGCGGTGCCGGCGGTCTCCGTCGTCACGTTCGTGATCTCCCTGGGGATCTCCATGGTGCTGAACCGCATCCCGGTGCTCAGCCGGTATATCGTATAGCAAAGCAGAAGGAAAGGTGCTCGCATGCAAAAGGAATTCGACTATCTGATCGTCGGGGCCGGTCTCGCCGGCGCGGTGTTCGCCCATGAGGCGAAGAAAGCCGGAAAGAAGTGCCTGGTGATCGACAAGCGTGGTCACATCGGCGGCAACATCTACACCGAAGAGGTCAGCGGCATCAACGTGCACAAGTACGGCGCGCACATCTTCCACACGAGCAACAAGCGGGTGTGGCAGTACATCAATCAGTTCGCGGACTTCAACCGGTACATCAATTCGCCGATCGCGATCTACACAGGCGAGGTCTACAACCTGCCGTTCAACATGAACACCTTTTACAAGATGTGGGGGCTCAAAACCCCGCAGGAGGTGCAGGACAAGATCGCGGAGCAGATCCGCGAGGCGGGCATCACCGAGCCGCGCAACCTCGAGGAGCAGGCGATCTCGCTGGCCGGGACGGACATCTACGAGCGGCTGGTCAAGGGGTACACGGAGAAGCAATGGGGCAGGGACTGCAGGGATCTGCCGGCCTTCATCATCCGGCGGCTGCCGCTGCGGTTTACCTACGACAACAACTATTTCAACGACAATTATCAGGGCATCCCGGTCGGCGGCTACACCCGTATCGTGGAGCAGCTGCTCGAGGGGACGGAAGTCCGGCTCGGCGTGGATTTCAGGGAGTACGGAGAAAAGAATTACGAGAAGCTCCTGTACACCGGCCCGATCGACGAATACTTCGACTACTGCAGAGGCTATCTGCAGTACCGAACGGTCCGCTTCGAAACAGAGGAGCTGGACTGCCCGAATTACCAGGGGAACGCGGTCGTCAACTACACGGAGCGCGAGGTGCCGCACACCCGGATCATCGAGCACAAGCACTTTGAGTTCGGCACCCAGCCGACGACGATCATCTCCCGGGAGTACTCGGAGGAATGGAAACCGGGGATGGAGCCGTACTATCCGGTCAACAACGAAATCAACGACAGCCTGTACCGCGAGTACGCCGAGATGGCGGAAAAGCTTCCGGACGTGATCTTCGCCGGACGGCTGGGCGATTACAAATACTACAACATGGATCAGGTGATCGAGAAGACGCTGCAGCTGGCGGAGAAAGAGCTGGGATAAGCACATCTTCCGTGATTATTTGATAAAGTGAGGAGAAAACTATGCCTAAAGTATCAATCGTGATGCCTGCCTGCAATGTGGAGAAATACATTGATGAGTGCCTTCAGAGCGTGATCGGACAGACGCTCAGCGACATCGAGATCATCCTCATCGATGACGGTTCCTCGGACCGGACCGGAGAGATCCTGGACCGCTATCAGGCGGAGGACCCGAGGGTCCGCGTCTTGCACAAGGTCAACACCGGCTATGGCAACAGCATGAACATCGGCGTCTCCATGGCGACCGGCGAGTACATCGGAATCATCGAGACCGATGACGTCGCGGAGCCGGATATGTTCGAAAAGCTCTATGAGCTTGCAGTCCGGAACGACGCGGATGTCGTAAAATCCAACTACTACAGGTATCTGAGCCGCGAGGAGAGCAACACGCTCGTGCCGAATATGGAGACCGTCGGGATCTACGGCGAGGTCTTCTCGCCGGAGGATCACTGGGAGATCTTCAACGTCACACCGAGCATCTGGTCCGGGATCTACCGCCGGAGCATGATCGAGGCGGAAAACATCCGGTTCAACGAGACGCCGGGCGCGTCCTATCAGGACACCTCGTTCGCGTTCAAGGTCTGGTGCAGCGCGAAGCGGGTCGTCCTGACGGAAGAACCGTTCCTGCACTACCGGATCGACAACGAGAAGTCGTCGGTCAATTCGCCGGGCAAGGTCTTCTGCATCTGCGATGAGCATCAGGCGATGGAGGACTATCTGGAGCAGTTCCCGGAAAAGAAGGCACGCTTCGAGGGCGTCAAGGACTTTCTGACCTACAAGGCCTACCGCTGGAATTACGGCCGGCTGGCGCTGGAATACAAATACGCGTTCCTGCTCGAGATGGAGAAGGAGTGCAAAAAGGTCGACAGCACGAGGGGCTATGACCGGAAGTTCTTTGCCGACAATGAATGGGCAGAGCTGCAGGAGCTTCTGGCGGACAAGGAGGTGTTCTTCCGCCGGACGTCAGCCTGGCTCATGGGCGGACTTCAGAGCGTCCACCTGCTCGACCAGGCGTACCGTGCGCAGAAGAAAGAACTGAAAGAACTCCGCAAGGAGACCAAGCAGCTGACAAAGGACGGGGTTTTTTGCGCCATCGTGGGAGAGCGTCTGGACGGGAACGACTTTGCGCAGAGCGCGCTGGT
>CAYLSR010000254.1:1254-3370 GCA_964385855.1 uncultured Mogibacterium sp. | reverse complement strand
CGGAAGACATGCCGGATCCCGTCCCGCACGACGGTGTGGCCACGCTGGGCGCCGCCGTTGCTGAGGACGACGAGGCACTTCCCATGCCGCCGCATCATCCGCTCGGCAAAATACGCGGTCATCAGTCCTTTGCCTTCATCTCCGAAATTGCCGCCGATCACGATTTTGACCTCCGTCATTCCGGCACCTCCTTCCCGGGTTTTGCCGCCCTGCCGGGAACTCCCGGCTGTTGTTCTGCCTTTTTACCAGGTGATTCCGGAGGCCATCCGCTTGAGGAAGGAATCCGGACGCTCCGCCGCGATGAATTCCGTTGCTCCCGCTTCAGCCTTGACGATGCGCACGATTTCGTCCGCGATCTCCTTGACCTTTACGGACCGGTAGTGATCCTTGTCCAGGTATTCGCGCCAGGAGCCGCGGATCCCATCCGCGTCGTAGCTGCTCCTGTGGTCGACGTTCAGGTGATACAGATGGTACTTTCTTCTGACCTCTCTGTACAGATCCTTCGTCTCCACCGCGCCCTGCAGTTTGTCCCCGGTGACGCTCTCGATGGAAGCGGCCCGTCCGCGGAGCGGGATGTGCGGGTTGAGCCGCTCGTCGCCCATCGTGATCAGGACGCCCTTCCTGCCGCGCTTCCAGGCATCGAGCCGGGTGTGGTGCAGGGCGAAGTACCACGCCGCCGTGTAGGATTCGAAGTAGTTCCCGCCTCCGCCGAATTCGAAGTACAGCTTATCGAGCTGCTCCGCGATGCGGATGTCCGCCTCAAACTGCGAGACCTGCAGCGGACAGGCGTCGTAGGCGAAGTCCCCGATGCCCATGATCATGAACTGCACATCCGGCGTCTCGTCGTAGAGCCGGGTCATGATCACGTTGAGCTCCTTGGCGACCTCGACGGCAGCCTGACCCATCGAGCCGGTCACATCGAGCGCCAGGATCACCGGCACCGTTTCCGGATGATCTTCCGAGTCGCAGCACTCGCGCGTCACGTTCTTCGGATCCAGCATCGGATCCAGTTTTCTCGAGAGAAACAGTTCCTGATTGTTGTGGCTCCCGGCGAGGGAACCGTCACTTCCCACCGTGCGGTTCATCTTCTTGGAGTAAGCCGAGAAATCCTCCCTTGTCCATCTTCCGTATCCCATGATTTCGCTCCTTTCTGATTGTATTTCGCGTTCTTGTCCTTCGCGGCCGGCCTCAGCGGCCGGTCACCGTTCAGAGGAGATCCTCCTCCGGCTCATCTTCCTCCATATCCTCAAACAGCCCGTCGAAGTCGAGTCCGCCCTTGCCGGAGAAGAGGAGCAGCGGCAGGATGCTGCCGAGCTGGCTGCTGTTTCCTCCGCAGCCGCCGTTCCCGCTGAGCATCTGGCTCAGCATCATGTACTTGAAGACCTTGCCGGTGCCTTTCTTTCCGGTGGCTCCGCTGCCGCCGAACATGGACACGATTTTGCCGTACAGATACATGTTGCCCATGAAGACGTACCGCTCCGGCAAGATGGTTTCGACAACCGCGTTCTCGAAGTTGAGCGCGGTGATCCGGTCCTTGCCGGCCTCCAGCACGTATTTCGGCTTGCCGTTCGCCAGGATGATATCTCCTTTCTTCACCCGATTGGTCGGGATCACGAAGAAGGATTCCTCCCCCAGCGGGAAGACGAAGTTGTCGCAGTTCACGAGCCTCCCGAGATCCGCGTCATAGTACTTGTAGCCGTTGCCCGTCTTGATGGCGACAGAGCCCTTCACCGAGAGTCTGCACATTCCCGGGGCTACCTTGCCGAGAACGCTGCCCATCATGTTGTTCATCAGATCACTCATTTTGTGCACCTCTTTTGTCGGTTTTGTTATTCTCAATTTGATATTATCTTTCTTCGACTTCATCTTAATATCATTATGATAATATGTCAACCCCTGATTTGATAAATAAAAAAATAACAGTCCGGCCAAATAAAACAGGCGGCCGGAATGAGCGCAGCATGCTCAATCCGGACCGCCGGTCTGCTTGGCGGGTTTCCGGGTATCGGGGATGTCAAATGCGGAAATCATAAGCTCGGTTTTGATAATCTGTATTCTCCCGCTGAGTTCACAGCGCCCGCTTCGGCAGGAAGGAGCTGAACAGGGAAACATACAG
>CAYLSR010000254.1:0-1244 GCA_964385855.1 uncultured Mogibacterium sp. | reverse complement strand
TATCCGTCAGATCGAGATCAAACAGCTCCGTCAGCCGCTGCATCCGGTAGTTGACGGTGTTTTTGTGTACGTGGAGGCGCTCCGCCATCTTCGCGTAGTTCCGGTTGCAGAGGAGCCAGGCGCGGATGGTCTGATAATACTCCGTGCCGTTGCGGAGATCGTGCGTTTTGATATCATCGATTGTGGTGTTCTTCCAGTCAACTTCTTCGTGGATTGTAACATAATTCAAGATATAGATAGGGACCTTGTACTGATGAACAAAGATAATGCGTTCTTCAGACTCCTCAAATTCCGCCAGAGACAGCGCGCTCCGGCACTGCTGGTACCGCTGCTTCGTCTGCAGCAGCTCATCGTACGGTTCACTGACGGCGATGCGACATCCGGTTTGGATTTCGAGCTGCAGATAGGAAAGGCGTGCGGACAGGGCGCTGTCCATCAGGATGACCATGGCGTCCTCATGCTGCGCGCACCAGTATTTCTCCTTGCGCGTGCAGAAGGATTCCACTTCCGTCTTGAGCGAGGGCAGGTTGGATTGCTGATCCGGAACGAGGCACAAAAGCTGCCACCGGGAGGTTCCCGCGATGGCAGAACCCGTGTGGATGATTTGCTGGTAGATCTGCTCCTTCTGCCCGAGCAGCAGCGCGGACAGATAGACCTGCATATGGTGAGCGGTGATGGAATCCGCAAGCCCATTCAGCTGCATGCAGGTGACGACAACGGGGGAAGCAGCGGCGAGGATCGCCGAAGTGTCCGAAATGGACGTTCTCGAGACGATTGCGCAGTCCAAGATGGCGATCAGGTGGCCGCCCCGGAAGCAGCCGGACAGCATCTGCTGGTAGCGGTAGTATGGAAAGGCATCCAGAATCGGGGAGCCTTCCTTGAGCTTGCGGATGATGCGGTTGAACAAAACGGTGACATCCTGTTCCTCGGCAAGCGCGAAGGAATTAAGGAAATCATCCACCAGATCCTGTGTCCACGATGCAGACCGCGCGATGATCGTCCGGGTAGGGAGGTGTATGGAAACGGGGTTGCCGACATCCTCTGCGATGCAGTCGCACAGCGTGTTCAGATCGGCGCCGGCGGTGAGAATTTCGAGATAGCGTTCGCGGATTGCGGAGAGACGGGCGGAATCCATGCGGGGAATCTCCTTTCAGAGTTCTTTCTGAATACTATTTTACCGAAATATCACTTGGTTTTCAATACAATTTCAATTGATGATTTTATTTGACAAAACATTAACATTA
>CAYLSR010000253.1:0-3381 GCA_964385855.1 uncultured Mogibacterium sp. | reverse complement strand
GTTCGTCGACACGCCCGGCCACGAGACCTTCACGGCCATGCGTGCCCGCGGTGCCGGCTTGGTCGTCCGATCCTTGACCGCCCTCGTGATCTTTTCGGAAAGTTTCGGGTCCGCGCCGAACGCGGAGCCTCCGTGCTGCACGTTCGGGCAGCTGATGTTGATCTCGAGCAGTTCGACCTGATCTTCCCGGTCCACGATCTCCGCGAGTTCCCGGAATTCCTCGATGCTGAACGCGCTGATGTTGGCCACGATCGGACCGTGATAGACCGATCGCAGGAGCGGAAGATCCTGCCGGATATAGTGATCGATGCCCGGATTCTGGAGGCCGATGGAATTCATCATCCCGCTGGTGCACT
This sequence comes from uncultured Mogibacterium sp., assembly GCA_964385855.1. Taxonomy (GTDB): domain Bacteria; phylum Bacillota; class Clostridia; order Peptostreptococcales; family Anaerovoracaceae; genus CAYLSR01. The sequence continues at coordinate 3,025 of CAYLSR010000253.1, read as the reverse complement.
CCGCGATCCTCGGCAGCGGATTGCCGTACCTCGGCTCCCGGGTCACGCTCTTGGTCACGAGCGCGCCGAGCACATCGAGATCAAAGAGGTCTTTGTATTCCAATCCGTATCCGAACGTCCCGCTGGCCGGCATCACCGGGTTTTTCAACCGGACACCTGCCAGTTCCACTGATGTATTGATCGTCATGTCCTATCCTCCTGCCTACAGGTTTTCCCAGATCAGCTCTCTTTTGTGAAAGACCGGGCCCTCTTTGCAGATCCGCCTTGCGCCGGACCGGGTCTCGATCGAACATCCCATGCAGGCGCCAAAGCCGCATCCCATCCGGGCTTCGAGGCTGAACTGACCGTCCGCCACCTTCTCGTCCAGTGCCCGCAGCATCCGGAGAGGCCCGCAGGCGCAGGCGTACTCGCAGTGATCGAAGGCATCCGTGACGAACCCCTTCGCACCGTAGCTGCCATCCGCCGTCATGACGGTAACATCGTCCGCAAAGCAGCGGAAATCGTCCACGAGAAAGACGTCTTCTTTCGTATTGAACCCCAGGATCACCCTGCAGCGCTTGCCGGCCATGACCAGGCTCTTGAGAAGCCCGAGCATCGGCGGGATCCCGATGCCGCCACCGATCAGGAAAGCGCCGTCCGGGATCGACTCCACATCATAGCCGTTCCCGAGTCCGGTCAGCACGTGGACCTGCTCCCCAATCTGCATCTCGCTCATTTTCTGCGTGCCGGCGCCGACGATCTTATAGATCAGCGCATATCGCTCGCTGTCGTAGCTGCTGACCGAGATCGGTCTCCGAAGAAACAGCTCCGGCACCTCGACCATCGCGAATTGTCCGGGTGCCGTAAAGTGGTTTTCCGGCATCTCCAGCGTCATGCGGTAGATCCCTTCCGTCAGCTTGACGTTTTCCCAGATCAGACTTTTTTCGTTCTTCATTCGTAAGCTCCTGTATGCAGACTACCACTTATGTGAATAGTATTTCTCTGTCTCGTTATATCGTACGGTTTCCGTTTGCACTGCAGCTTCCGGTACGTTCACTTCCGGTTTATCTTCGGTTTCTTCCGGAACGTCTTCGGCGGCTTCCGGTTCATCCGGCAAAGACCCTTCGGGCACTGCCGTTTCGGCATGCGATATCTCTTCCGTTCCAATCAGCGCCGTCATCCGCAGATCGATCACATAAGTATCCATAATCTTGTCATGCCAGCCGCGCCTCTTTCCATCGATCAGGATCCACAGAAACCCCAGACCGCAGAGGACTTCACTCGCCCGCTTGCCGAGGAGTTCGCGCAGCAGCATCCGCCACAGTCCCGCAGGCCTGCCGTCTGACGCACTGATGACCTGAAGCCCCAAAACGGCTTTACCGACCGTCTGCGATTTCGTAAAGAAATAAAACTGGATGCAGCCGTAGGCGAGCAGCAAAAAGCCGAAAAACAGCGCCATCCCGGCACCCGTCGCGGCACTGTCCCGGCTGCCCGCCGAACCCTGCGGCATAAAACCATACATACCGTACATGCCGATAGAATAATCCCGGACCGCCCCGACCAGCAGATGAACAAAATAGACGCCTAAAATGATCCCGATCAACAGGACCGGCAGTATGTCGATCGCCCAGGCGAGAAGCCGTCTGCCGGGAGACGCGAGTTTCACTGTATGCCTTATTTGCATCTGTTCATTCTCCTTACGCCGGGTAAGAAGCCCGGCTGCTTCATCCATTAAATCCTTCGTAAGTATACCACACGGGAGTGGGATACGGTACCTCATTTCACAATAAAGCTATTCCCTTCCGCCAATCGCCGCAAAGCAGCAACTATTCTTTCTGCATCAGTGTGATTCGCCCCGTCTGAGGATCATAGTCCGTTACATTACAGAGGATGGTGTCTTCCTGGAGGCAGGATCTGTCAGGTTCCAGCTTCCAGTGATGGCTGCGAATCCCTGCCGGTTCCCATCTGACGGAATCTGCCTGCTGCTGTTCGGAAGGCATGCGGCACATCAGGAACGGATAACGCTTCATCCACAGGAGGATATCCGGAAGCTGCTTGCCGGAATCAAGCAGCTGGCGGATGAATTCATTTACGGTAAACGCCTCTTTGAGTGAAGTGTTGAAATAGACCAGCATCCCGGTCTGTAAATCAGTCTGGTAAGCTGCAAAATGCATCGTCGCACCGAGGATTTTCCGGAGTCCGGCGCTGATCGGATATCTCTGAAGCGGTGTATCAGACTCTGCTGCCCAGGGGTTCCCGTTACGAATACAGTGAATAAGTTCATAGAGCTCTTCGGAATGCCTTTTACGCAGATGTACAGCACGCATGAGCGCTTCCGACAAAGCCGGCAGATCTTTTACCGCCCATTCGACAGGTTCGGACAGGATCTGTCTGCTCCCCTCCGTGATCTTATGCTCGTGTGACAGCGATACCAGCACGCTCAGGAATTGCCTTCTGCCCGGATCGTTATTCTCTCCCTGTTCTAGATCCCGGACCGGCGCTATCACAAATGCCTTCCTGCTCTTTCGCCCGACGATGGCACAAAGCTCTCTGCGATAATAAGTGAAACTGGAATGAGGTTGTACCAGAAACAGGCCTTTATCCGGGAAGATCGTGACAGGATGTGCTTCACGCAGATGATGTTCTTCGTTATACTGTCCGAGCTCTGCAAAAAAACGATAATTCTTCAGGAGTTCGATTTTCTTATCGTCCTTTATGCCATAGAGAATTCCGTAAAGAGCATAGAGCGGTATGACCTGCCGACATACCGTATTCATGTAAAGCTCGACTTTCTGCTCCCGGCTGATTTGAAAAGACATGACTTGATTCCAAAACTTCTGGATGCGAACGCGGTCATCCTCAGAAAGCTCAACGAAACGTGTCAGTCCGTTCCTCTCGTTATAGTAGTCATACGCATTCAGATAGTTCTTTTTTAAGTATGCATCCATCAGAACGGTTATCGTGAACGGTCTATCGCGGCAGGCTGCCCGCGCGTTCAGAAACTTCAGGGAGAATTCCGGCTCCACTTCAGTCCCTGCTGCAAAAA
>CAYLSR010000252.1:0-3383 GCA_964385855.1 uncultured Mogibacterium sp. | reverse complement strand
CCTTCGGTGGTTCTGGTGCCGGACTACGGTATTGAAGGAGACGCGCACGCCGGCAGGTGGCACCGGCAGGTCAGCCTGCTGGCGCTCGAGAAGGTCGACGCGTTCCGGGCGAGGGGCGCGCAGGTCGATAACGGAGCCTTCGGCGAAAACATCATCCTGGAGGGTGTCGATCTGAAATCCCTGCCGGTCGGGACGAGGTTCCGGATCGGGAGCGCGCTGCTGGAGTTGACGCAGATCGGCAAGGAATGCCACACGCACTGCGCGATCTATCACCAGGTCGGTGACTGCATCATGCCGCGCGAAGGCGTGTTCACGGTCGTCCTGGAGGGTGGCGAAGTCCGGCCGGGCGACGAGGTTGAGGTCATTCCGCCTGCGCCGGACCGTCCGTTCACCGCTGCGTGGATCACGCTTTCCGATAAAGGTTCGAAGGGCGAGCGCGAAGACAGGAGCGGTCCGCTCATCGGCGAGATGCTGGAGGCGGCCGGCTATCAGGTCATCGAGGGGCTGCTTCTGCCGGACGGCATACAGCCTCTGAAGATCCAGCTCGAGCGCTTGGCGGACCAGCGGCAGGTCAACGTCGTGTTCACGACGGGCGGCACCGGCTTCTCCGCGCGCGATCTGACACCGGAGGCGACGCTGCAGGTCTGCGACCGGATGGCACCGGGCATCGCGGAAGCGCTGCGGGCGTATTCGCTGACCAAGACACCGCACGCCATGCTGAGCCGCGCGGTTTCAGGCATCCGCAAAAAGACGCTGATCATCAATCTGCCGGGAAGTCCGAAGGCGGTCCGGGAGAGTCTGGAATACCTTCTGCCGGCGCTGGGGCACGGTCTCGGTGTCCTGCGCGGGACGGACGGAGAATGCGGCGGACAGTAAATGCGCGGATCCGCGGCAACAAAAAACAATCCTGAAGGGAAGTGAGCCCTCAGAACAGGGGGCTTCACTTTTGAAAACCGAATACTTTTGAAAACCGAATTGCTATATAAAAGAAATAGCTTATTAAAACATACGATGACCGTGTCCCGGGGAGGCGGGACATTGCTCATAAATCCATTCATTTTTACCAAAGGAGAAACTGAAATGAAAAAGAAATTAATGGCAATCGCACTCATGTTCGCGATGGTCTTCGCGATGACCGCCTGCGGCGGCAGCGAAGAGGAAGCGGCTCCGGAAGAAGAAAAAGTTACCGTCAAAGTCTTTGCGGCGGCATCCCTCGGCGCTGTCATGGCGGACTTCGAGGCATCTTATGAGGAAGCGAATCCGAACGTCGACATCGTCATCAACGCGGACAGCTCCGGTGCTCTGCTGACCCAGATCCAGGAAGGCGCACCATGCGACGTCTTCTTCAGCGCGGCGCAGAAGCAGATGGACACCCTTGAAGGGGATGGCATGGTCGTCGAAGGGACCCGCACGAACGTCGTCAACAACCAGCTCGTCGTCATCACGCAGCCGAACAGCGAGACGGCTGTTACGGGACTTGCGGATATCGCGAACGCGAAGAGCATCGCGCTTGCGGACGGCAGCGTTCCGGTCGGCAAGTACACCCGTCAGGCGATGATCAAGCTCGGACTGCTTGCGGAAGTGGAAGATCCGGCGACGATCACGACTGCGGAAGTTTCTGAGCAGCTCGGCGGCGTTGAGATTAGCGAGCAGGGCAACGTCAGCAAGGTCCTCGCGGCAGTCGAGGAAGGGTCCTGTGAAGTCGGCACCACCTATCTGTCGGATACCATCGGCCACGAAGACAACGTCAAGATCCTGGAAGTCGTAGGCTATGATGTCACCGGCAACATCATCTACCCGGTCGCTCAGATCGCGAATCCGGATGCGACGGAAGCGCAGGCCGCTGCTGCAGTTGACTTCATCGCGTTCATCACGAACGACGAAGCGAAGGCACTGTATCAGCAGTACGGATTCGACACAGACGTACAGTAATTATACGGTAGCAATGTAATCTTCCGGTAAACTGCGGCCGGTTGCGGCCAACGATTCGGGTGTTATTGAGGCAGGAGCACCTGTTGGACGGAGCGGGGCTTGCCGGCAGCCGGTTCTTAACGATAAGCGAGCCGTCAGGCGAAGCTTGAGTTTAGAACCGTTGCGTCGCCGGCACGAGGCGAGAGCCGTACCCGCGCCGGACAACAGGGGCTTCTGCGGTCAATGCGCACAAATCGTTGACTGTAAGCAGCCAACCGCAGTTCACCCGGAAGAATCAATTGCAAGAGCCTCCCATCTGTTGTAAAATCATACTGCTGAATGTTTATCCGTGAGGTCAGCATGCTCGAACTGGCAAAGACTTTAGACTGGAGTCCTTTGTGGATCTCCCTCAAGACCGGTGTCGTCGCGACGATCATCTCGTTTTTTCTCGGCTTATACGCCGCGAGAAAGGTCATCCGGCGGAACTACCGGGCCAAATCCATCATCGACGGGATTTTGACGCTCCCGATGGTACTGCCGCCGACGGTGGCAGGTTTTTTCCTGCTCCTGATCTTCAGCCGCAGGAGGCCGTTCGGCATCTTCCTGAACGATTATTTTGATATCCAGGTCGTCCACACCTGGCTCGGCTGCATCATCGCGGCGACGGTCATCGCCTTCCCGCTGATGTACCGGAACGCGCGCGCGGCGTTCGAGCAGATCGACGCCAATCTCGTGTACGCCGGCAGGACACTCGGGATGTCGGAACTCAGCATCTTCTGGCGGATCGTGGTCCCGACGGCAGGGCCGGGCATCGCGAGCGGGACGATCCTGACGTTTGCCCGGGCCATGGGCGAATACGGGGCGACCTCCATGCTGGCCGGCAACATACCGGGCAAAACCGGGACGGTTTCGCAGCGGATCGCGATGGTCATCCAGGACGGGGACTATCAGACCGCGGGATTCTGGGTCATCATCGTGCTGCTGATCGCGTTCTTCGCGGTATATCTGATCAACATCATCACGGGAAAGAGGATGAAGAATGTCAGGCGCTGGTAGATTATACGCGGATATCCACAGAAACATCGGGAACTTCCGCCTGGACATCCGGATCGAGAGCGACGCCTCCCGCATCGGCATCCTCGGCGCCTCCGGCAGCGGCAAGAGCATGACGCTCCGCAGCATCGCCGGGATCGAGGACGTGGACAGCGGGCACATCGAGGTGAACGGCAGGGTGCTTTACGATTCGGAGGCGAAGATCAACCTCAGACCGCAGAAGCGCAACGTCGGCTACATGTTCCAGAACTACGCGCTCTTCCCGACGATGACGGTCCTGCAGAACGTCATGGCCGGGCTGCGGGGTCCGAAGGAGGAGAACCGGACCAGAGCGCTCGAGATGCTCGAGCGGTTCCGGCTGAAAGGGCTGGAAGGGCGGCTGCCGGGAGAGCTCTCCGGCGGGCAGCAGCAGCGCGTGG
>CAYLSR010000251.1:312-3389 GCA_964385855.1 uncultured Mogibacterium sp. | reverse complement strand
CGACCTCGGGAGTGGCGTGTACATCGATCATGCCCTTTTCGATTCCTTTGTGGTAGCGGACCACGCGCTGCATGCCGTGGCTTTCGATGCCGTACATGTCGGACATCAGGAGGTTCTCCGCGACCGTCTCCACCGCGGCACGGGTGACTCCGGCTTCGTCCAGCACGTCCGTGTCCCGGCCGACGATCATCGAGACCGCCTTCCGCGCACCCGCCAGATCGCCCCGCGCAAGCGCATCATACACCTTGAGGCTATCCCGGCGCAGGCTGGTCGCCGCCAGAACGTAGCAGGTCAGTATGGATTCGACCGCGAATCCGAGGTTTACCGATAATATATATGCTAAAATACATATCACACCTGTGCAGATCCCTGTGGAAAACAGCACGATCAGGACCAGAAAAGCCCCTTTCCGGTGTTCTTTTTGAGGATCCCGCGCTTCTTCCGCCGGAAGGTCTCCGAGCAGCCTCCGGTCGAGCCCCCCGATCCAGCGCCCGATCAGACGGACCGGATGCGGCATCCAATGAGGGTCACCGATCAGCAGATCCAGTACGAACCCCGCCGCAAAAGCGGTCATATGCACCTGCAGCCACGACATCCCCTGCATCGGTCTCCTCCAGTTCTATCTGATACCCCTCCCCGTTGTGCACGAGGAAGTCATAGTACGGCTCTCCGGTCAGCGTACTCATGACCGCCATGATCGTCCCGCCGTGCGCCACGACGTACAGGGCTTCCGCCTTCTGCTCCCGGCAAACCCGGACCGCCTTCTGTAGCGCGCCCATCGAGCGCGCCCGGAACTCCTCCATGTCTTCCCCTTCCGGGAATCTCGCCCGACCGTTGCTGTCGATCCAGGCCTGATACGCCGGATCGCCGCTGAGTTCATCATTGGTACAGCCGTCGAACAGGCCGAAATCCATCTCCCGGAACTCTCCCAGAACGATGCCGTCCCGCGCCGGGAAGAGGATCTCCGCCGTCTGCCTCGCCCGCGTCATTGGACTGGTGAAGAGCAGCGCCGCCGATTCCCGCACGGTGACCTCGCAGAGCGCTTCCCGCCCGGCCTCCGTCAGCGGATCGTCCGTGCGGCCGCCGGAATACCGCCTGTCGATGTTCGCCTGCGTCCGGCCGTGCCGGATCAGATAACATTTCATACGAAAGTCTCCTCCTTACTTCATCAGCAGGCCCGCGGCCGCCGCTGCGACGAGCATCCACGTCTCGCTGAGCACTACGTAGTATCCGGCGGTATCCCCCGTCACACCGCCGAACTCCTTCAGGCTCTTGTACCGGTACCACAGGAACGCCAGAAGCGCCGCGGCGGCGGTCAGGAGCCCCGGCAGCGGGGAAACCAGGCACATGCCTGCGATCCCCAGCACGATCCACAGGGCTGTCAGCACCCGGTTGATCCGGTCCGCCTGTTTCGCCTCCGCTGCCTCCCGCGCCAGCATCCCGGTGTCCTTCGCCGGTTTCAGCGTCAGGACGCCCCAGGCGCTGAATGCCCGGGACAGGAAAAATCCCGCGGAAACAATCATTACCAGCTGCCTCGCGGACGGCAGCGCCAGGATCGTCCGAAGTGCTGCCAACCAGATCAGCCCGAAGATCGCCAGCCGGATGACCGCGAATGCCCCGATGTGCGGGTCCTTGAGGATCCTGAGCTTCTCCTCCCGGCTCCGCCAGGAGCTCAGCGCATCCTCCACGTCCAGAAAACCGTCCACGTGGAAGCCGCCGGTCACCAGCAGCGGTACGGCGGTCAGCAGCAGCGTCACGGCGGTCTCCGGCAGTGCAGCCGGAACCCCGCCGGCAAAGACCCCGTAAAACAGCAGTCCGGTCACCGCGCCGACCCACGGAAAGACCGACAGACAGTATTTCATGTCTGCCTCCGCCCACTCGAAGCGCGGTACCGGTATTCTCGAATACTGCGCGAACGTGATCGCGATGATCTTTAATAAACGCATACTTCTATCGTCTCATCCGCCATTTCCCGGATCATCTCGTTGATCCGGTCCAGGGTCTCCGCGTAGACGCGGGTCTCTTCATCAAAGGTTTCTTCGATCTCAAAGTGATTCGTGACGGCGGTCACGCTGCGGGCCGCCGCGGCCAGCCGCCGGATCTGCCCGGTGACGCGTTTTACGGTCTCCTCCGGGGTTGTCCCGCGCTCAAACAGCTCGTTCGCGGTCAGGTTGGAAACGCACTCGAGCAGTACGTCCCACCGCGTAGGATCATCGAGCTTCAGCACGGCCTGATCGGCGTCAAAAGGCGCTTCGATCGTCCAAAAGCCCTTGCCAGCTCGCATCTGCCGGTGCTTCTCGACGCGCTCCCGGCCCTGTTCGCCGAACGGCAGCATCGTCGCCAGATAGATCCGGTTTTCCGGAAGCGACCGCTCCAGCACGAGCTGCTCCGCCTTTTGGGATTTACCGCTGTCCGGCGTTCCGATGATCAGTATCAGCATGTTTCCGCTCCATCCTCTCTCGAAAGTTCCGCCGGCGTCTCCTCCGGGTCCTCGAAATGCTCGTACTGCTCCACGGCGGTCTCGTCAAACTTCAGGCCGTTCCGGTACAGGGACAACGTCATGTCCAAAAGCGGGAAGAGCATGACCGCGCCGGTCCCCTCGCCCAGCGCCAGATCTCCGTCGATGACGGCCCGGAGCCCCAGTTGCTCCAGGATCTTCCTCATGCCGGGTTCTCTGCCGATGTGAGACGCCAGGAGATACTCTTTTGTCCCCGGCATCATCCGCTCAGCGGCGAGCGCGGCGACGGATGTGATGAACCCGTCGAGCACGACCGGCATCCGGTACTGTGCCGCCCCCATGAAGACGCCTGTGAGACCGGCGATATCCAGTCCGCCGGCACACCGCAGCATCCGGAACGCGAAGTCCGCGTCCGTTTCCTCCGCTCTCCGGCAGGCATCATAGCGCTCCAGCGCTTCCCGGACGATCTGACGCTTGCGGTCCAGTCCTTCGCTGCTGAGCCCGGACCCTCTGCCGGTCACCTCCGCCGCCGGCACCTGCAAGAACGCCGCCGCCAGCACCGCGCTACCGGAATGTTGATGAAAGCGACTCTTCGAAACGGCAACGCGCATTCGGGAAA
>CAYLSR010000251.1:0-302 GCA_964385855.1 uncultured Mogibacterium sp. | reverse complement strand
GGTCGTCGTATTGCCGATCCCCATCTCCCCGGTCGCGAGGATCTGATACCCCTGCTCGCTGCACATCCGGACGAGCCCGATGCCGGTCTCGATCGCCTGCCGGCACTCTTCCTCCGTCATCGCGGTTTTTTTCAGGAAATTCTCCGTCCCCTGCCGCACTTTCCGGTCCAGAACGCCCGCAGGCGTGCCTTCCATCCGGATCCCGAGGTCGACCGGGATCGTATCGATGCCGGCCTTTTCGGCCATCCGGCACACGGAACTCACGCCTCGCCCCATCCAGGAAGCCACCTCCCGGGTCACCT
>CAYLSR010000250.1:0-3395 GCA_964385855.1 uncultured Mogibacterium sp. | reverse complement strand
ATCTCGCTTCAAAGACCGGCGGAGCCTATAGCGACGCAGGCGTAATGAGTCTGCACGGCGCCGGCGGTGACCGGCAGACAGAAGCGCGGCTGATCCGGTCTGTGAAATACCGTGAAAACACATTTGTCCTTCTGTCCGGCGCCGGCGATGTCCGGCGGCTGGGGCAACTCCTTTTGGAACACGGACTCGGGGAAGCCGAGGTCACGCTCGGCCTGCAGCTGTCCTATCCGGAGGAGGAGATCCGGACGCTCCGGCCGGAGGAATGCCTGAAGACGGAGAAAAAGGGCCTCTACGCCGCGAGGATCCGCAATCCGCATCCGTCAGAACGCAGGCTGCTTCCGGTCTGTTCGGACGAGGCGTTCCTGCGCGGCCGGGTGCCGATGACCAAAGAGGTGATCCGGCACCTCAGCGTGCTTCGTCTGGAGCCGCGGGAAGGGATGGTCGTCTACGACATCGGCAGCGGGACGGGCTCGGTTGCGGCGGAGCTCGCCGGGCTGGACGAGAGCGTGATGGTCTACGCGATCGAACAGAAGGAGGATGCCTGCGGCCTGATCCGGCAGAACGCGGAACGGTTGAAGCTCCCGAACATCCGGATCGTGCAGGGCAGGGCGCCGGAAGCGCTGGAAGCTCTGGAACCGCCGACGCACGCGTTTATCGGCGGAAGTTCGGGCGCGCTCCGGGAGATCCTGGACTGCCTGCTTTTGAAGAATCCGGGGCTGCGGGTCGTCATCAACGCGGTGAGCCTCGAAACGATCGCGGAGATCCGGACCGTGCTGAAGGAATACGATATAAGCGATCTGACGATCGAACAGGTCGCGGTGAGCAGGGCGAGGGAGGTCGGAGACCATCATCTGATGACGGCGGACAACCCGGTCCTCCTCGCGGCGTTCCGGCTCGGAGGTGCGTCATGACGGCCGGGCGGGTGATGATCGCCGCGCCGAAAAGCGGCAGCGGCAAGACGATCCTGACCTGCGGCCTGCTGCAGATCCTGAAGGAAGCGGGGTTAGAGCCGGCGGCCTATAAGTGCGGACCGGACTACATCGACCCGATGTTCCACCGGACGGTCCTCGGGGTGCCGGGGAACAATCTGGACCCGTTCTTCTCGGAGCCGCAGGAGCTGACGGAGATCCTGACTGCCTGTACCGGCCGCTGCGCGGTCCTGGAAGGTGCCATGGGGATCTACGACGGGATCACGGGCGGCGCGTTCCGAAAGGGGTCCTGCTATGAAGTGGCAGCCGTCACCAAGACGCCGATCCTGCTCGTAATCGACGTCAAGGGCATGGGGATGACGATGCTCTCCGTGATCCGGGGGATCCTGGCGGACGATGAGGAGTCCCTGATCCGTGGGATCCTGCTGAACCGCGTCTCGGAAGGCTTTTACCGGCAGATTTGCTGTCCGGTCGAGCAGCTGCTGACGGAGATCTCGCAGATGCGAGGGGTGCCCGTGGAGCTGCTGGGCGGCATCCCGGTCTGTCCGGACCTCTCGCTGGAGAGCCGGCACCTCGGTCTGAAGCGGCCGGAAGAGATCATGGGCCTCCGGGCACAGGTGGCGATGAGCGCGGAGAAGATCCGGCAGTACTGCAGGGTGGACCGCATCCTCGGGATCATGCGCGAGGCGGCGGAGCTTCCGGCTCCGGCGGGAACTGCAGCCCGGCGGGAGGCGGAAGCGCGGCCTTCCGGAGATGAAAAAATGCTGACGCTCGGGGTCGCCCGGGATGAAGCCTTCTGTTTTTATTACGAAGAGAACCTCCGGATGCTGCGGGAAGCCGGCATCCGGATTCTGGAATTCTCCCCGGTCCGGGATGAAGCGCTGCCGGAAGATCTGGACGGGCTCCTGCTCGGCGGCGGGTATCCGGAGCTTTCCGCGGCGGAACTCAGTGCGAACACCGGGATGCTGGCGTCAATCCGCCGGGCGATCGCCTCCGGGATGCCGAGCCTCGCGGAGTGCGGCGGCTTCATGCTCCTGCAGCAGGCGATTTTGGACGGAGACACCCGGTACCCGATGGCAGGTGTGCTGGAGGGAGACTGTGCAAATACCGGGAAGCTCCGGCGGTTCGGTTACATCACGGTGCACGGGAACCGCCCGGAAACCCTGATCACAGGCCTCTCCGTGCGTGGGCACGAGTTCCATTATTATGACAGCACGTCAAACGGTACGGATGCGAGAGCCGAAAAGCCGGGCGGCCTCAGCTGGGACTGCATCCACGCGGGCCCGAGGCACGTGTGGGGCTTCCCGCACCTCTGGTATCCGTCCTGCCCGGCGCTGATCCGGCGGTTTGCGGAGCAGATGAAGGCCTATCACGGGGAAAGGAGCAAGTAGTTGACGAATAACTCTTATCGATTCTTTGCTAATACCGATTGCAAATATTATCCCTGCCACGCCGGCCTCAAGGAGATCAACTGTCTCTTTTGCTACTGTCCGCTGTATCACCGGGAGGACTGCTCGGGCGAACCGCGCTGGAAGGACCGGAACGGCAAACGCGTCAAGATCTGCACGGACTGCACGTTCCCGCATCGCCCGGAGAACTACGAAAAACTGATGCAGCTGCTGAAGCAGTAGCGGAGAGGAGGCCACGAGGATGGAGAATAAGGGAATTTTATATGGCGTCGGGGTCGGCCCGGGCGATCCGGAGCTGATGACGCTGAAAGCCGTCCGAGTGATCCGGGCGTGCCGGATCATCGCCGTGCCGGTCGTCCCGGGACGCGAAACGCGGGAATCGCTGGCCTATCGCATCGCAGTTCAGGCAGTCCCTGAGCTGGAGGAGAAAGAACTTCTCGCGATCAGCCGGCCGATGACCCGCGAGCCCGAGGTGCTTGAGGAGAGTCACCGGGACGGTGCCGCGCGGATCCGCGCATTCCTCGATCAGGGGGAGGATGTCGCCTATCTGACGCTGGGAGATCCTGCCGTGTACAGTTCTTTCAGCGCCCTGCAGAAGCGCCTTCAGGAACAGGGCTGCGACGTCCGGCAGGTCAGCGGCGTCCCGTCCTTCTGCGCGGCCGCAGCCGTGCTCGGCATCCCGCTGGCGGAAGGGAGCGAACCGCTCAGGATCTTCCCGGAGCTGCAGGAGCCGGAGGCAGCGCTCGCGCAGCCCAGCAATCTTGTCCTGATGAAGCACGGGCGGAGCCTGGCGGAGGTCCGCGAGCAACTGACCGCGTCCGGACGGACTGCGGCGGCTGCCGAAAACTGCGGTCTTCCGGATGAACGGCTGTATCCCGATGCGGCGTCGTTCCCGGACAGGGCCGGATATTTTACCGTGGTCCTCATAAAATAAAAAAGGTGTTTCTTGACATCACAGTGCTCAGTGAGTACAATCTATAAGGCACTACTGAGAGAAGGATGAACGGACATGAAGACAACAGAGAAGCTGGCTTTTGAACTCAAAGACGAGATGTAC
>CAYLSR010000249.1:0-3398 GCA_964385855.1 uncultured Mogibacterium sp. | reverse complement strand
AAATAAGAAAGATCAAATTCAAAGCCACATTGAAACAGCAGACACTGGCACCAGAAAAGTGATAAACAAGTGTCTGATTCCACGGCCATTCCAAAATTCAGAAAATATCTTCTAAAAGCACTTGAAAAGTGGAAATGTTCTAGACAGAAATGGATTCAGAAGATTTACAGGCGCACGCCAAGGGGCAGCCGGTGCTCGTCGGTACCATCTCCATCGAGATCTCCGAGCTCATCAGTGCCATGCTCAAAAAGCGCGCCGGGAGGGCGCGGTCACCATCGCGACCAACATGGCAGGTCGTGGTACCGACATCATTCTGGGCGGTAACCCGGAGTTTGAAGCCCGCCGCGAGATGGCCCGCCGCGAGTACACGCCGGAGCAGATTGCGTACGCGACGCAGGCGACCTGGTCGTTTGAGGCTTCCGATGATCCGGCGATGATCGAGGCCAAGCAGACCTACGAGACGCTCCTCAAGCAGCTCAAGATCGAGCGTAAGGCCGAGCAGGAGCGCGTCATCGCGCACGGCGGCCTTTGCATCGTCGGTACGGAGCGCCACGAATCGCGGCGTATCGACAACCAGCTCCGAGGCCGTTCCGGCCGTCAGGGCGACCCGGGTGAGACGCAGTTCTTCATCTCGCTCGAGGACGATCTGATGAGGCTCTTCGGCGGCGAGCGGATGCAGAAGATGGTCGAGACCGTCGGCCTCGAAGACGACGAGGCAATCGAAGCCAAGATGCTCTCGCGCTCCATCGAGAACGCGCAGAAGAAAGTCGAAGGCAAGAACTTCGGCATCCGTAAATACGTCCTGCAGTACGACAACGTCATGAACAAGCAGCGCGAGATCATCTACGGCCAGCGCCGGATGGTCCTCGACGGCGAAAACATCAAGGAATACATCCTGAACATGATGCGCGAACTCGTGGACGGCATCGTAGATCCGGTCACGATGGAATCCCGCTTCGCGGAGGAGTGGGACCTCGACGCCATCTACGACGCGCTGGACAAGATCACGCCGGCGTATCGGGAGCTGCTCCCGGCCTTCACGGAGGAAGACCGCCTGGATATGACGGCCGATTCGCTGAAGGATGCCATCAAGGACGCGTTTGTGAAGGTCTATGACGCGAAGGAAGCCGAAGTCGGCTCCGAGCGCATGCGCGAAGTCGAGCGGATGGTCATGCTCCGCGTCGTCGACAACCACTGGATGGATCACATCGACGCGATGGATCAGCTCAAGAGCGGCATCGGCCTCCGTGCGTACGGCCAGGAGGACCCGGCGGTGGCATATGCCTCCGAGGGCTTCGCGATGTTCGACGAGATGGTCGCGGATATCCGCGAAGAAACCGTCAAATTCTGCTACAACGTCACCGTCACCACACGCACTGAGCGACGCAGCGTCGTCAAAACGCAGAAATCCAGCAAGGAAGACTACGTCGACGAAGAGCAGGCCGCGCAGCACCGCCGGGGGCCGGCGGCCGCGCCGAAGCCGTCCGATGACCGCAAGCAGGAGACCGTCCGCCGCGACACCCCGAAGGTCGGCAGAAACGACCCGTGTCCGTGTGGCAGCGGCAAGAAGTATAAGAATTGTTGCGGGAGGAACCAGTAGCGCGGCGTGCGGCACCCCGCCCCGCCGCGAAACGGGCGCTCCGCTCACTATCTGCGTCGCAGGGAATTCCAGCGGCGTCGCCCTTGCCGCTTCGAGAACGACCCTCGACTCATTTGCTCGGGCTCGTTCTTAGCGAAGCGCCTGCGGGCTCCTTGCGGAATTCCGGCTGCTCCTCCGATGCGTTCACGTCGCGCCGGTTTCGCGGCGGGGAGGTGACGCGCCGCGCAGAGTATTCACGAGGCTGAAAGCGGGTAGTGGCTACCCGAAAACGGGGCGTTGTCTACCCGCAAGCCCCGGAAAGTATCCACGGCAGCAAATTTGGGTAGTGGCTACCCGAAAACGGGGCGCTGACTACTCGCAAGGCTCGCAGAGTATCCACGGCAGCAAATTTGGGTAGTGACTACCCGAAAACGGGGCGTTGTCTACTCGCAAGGCCCGGAAAGTATCCACGGCAGCAAATTTGAGTAGTGACTACCCGAAAACGGGGCGTTGTCTACTCGCAAGGCCCGGGAAGCATCCAAAAGGCTGAAAGCGGGTAGTGACTACCCGAAAACGGGAGGCTGTCTACCCGGGTGTGGCACAATTGACAGGAGAATATGTTTTTTACAGAAAGGATGACGACATGATCATTTTAGATGAGGTTAGAACCAGCATTCCGGTTGTGCGGACGGAGTTGTCCGAGATCAGGGGGTATCTTTGACCTCGACGGGCTGCGAAAGACCGTGCAGGAGCTGGAGGAAGAGACGCTGAAGGAGGGGTTCTGGAATGACCCGGCGGAGGCGCAGAAGGTGCTGAAGCGCAAGAAGGGGTTTGAGAACCAGATTGACCGGTATGACCGGATCGAGAAGGGGCTGGATGACATCGAGGAGCTCATCGAGCTGACGGAAGAGCTCGGCGACGAGGATGAGGCGAAGGAAGTGGTCCGGAGCTTCGAGGCGCTTCAGAAGGAGAAGGAAGAGCTTCAGCTCAGCATGCTCCTGGGCGATAAATATGACGGGAATGACGCGATCCTGAGCATCCACGCCGGCACCGGCGGGGTCGATGCGATGGACTGGGCGGAGATGCTGGAGCGGATGTACCTGAGGTACTGCGAGCAGAAGGGGTTCAAGGCCCGGGTCGTGGATTTGCAGGATGATACCGTGGCGGGAATCAAGAGCGCGACGATCGTCGTGAGCGGGGAGAACGCGTACGGATACCTCAAGTGCGAGCACGGGGTGCACCGGCTCGTGCGGATCTCGCCGTTCAACTCGGCCGGCAAGCGGCAGACGTCGTTCGCCGCGATCGAAGTCGTCCCGGAGATGGGCGATGAACTCGAGGTCGTCATCGACCCGAACGACCTCAAGATCGACACGTACCGGAGCAGCGGCGCGGGTGGACAGCACGTCAACACGACGGATTCGGCGATCCGCATCACGCACCTGCCGACCAACATCGTCGTGACCTGCCAGAATGAACGGTCACAGCTCCGGAACAAGGAAGTCGCGATGAAGATCCTCGCCTCCAAGTTGGCGAAGCTGGCGGAGGAGGAGCACAAGGAGAACCTCAACGAGCTCAAGGGCGAGATGGGGCTGGTGACCTGGGGCGCGCAGATCCGGTCGTACGTCTTCCAGCCGTACACGATGGTCAAGGATCACCGGACCGGCGCGGAGACCGGCAACATCGGCGCGGTCATGGACGGCGATCTGGATTTGTTCATCCGCGCGAAGCTGTCGCAGGACGCGCGGGAAAGAAATGCCCGGTAGGGGATAGTGTCAACTGACCTATGAAAACGAGACATGCTGACGCCAGTCTCGAAGGA
>CAYLSR010000248.1:0-3410 GCA_964385855.1 uncultured Mogibacterium sp. | reverse complement strand
CGAGCGCCGGCAGATAGATGGCCGCGTACTTCCGGGATGTGCCGAGTTTGTCCCGGAACTCCGCGAGCGTGAACCCGCCGGCAGCCCCGAGCTCTTTTGCCGCCGCGACGACCTGCTTCCATGCCTCCGCGGAGATATTGTACGATGGATCGACCTTGACGATCACGCCCTCCGAAAGCAGGCTGTCGAAGATCGCGTTGATCACGCGTTTATCCGGATCTAGCGCGTACAGCTCGTCGTTCTTCGGGATCTCGAGCCCGGCACGCCCGTACTGCGCCGCGATCCGCTCTTTGAGCCGGAGCTGTTCCGGCGTGAAGGAGGCTTCAAAGCCCGCCATCGAGACCGCTTTCCCCTTGTCCGTCAGGGTGCCGTCCGCCAGAAGCCGGTTCACGATGGCCTGGATGACCGCATCCTGCTCCAGATGCCACAGATCCCGGAGCCTCGACAGGAGCTCCTGCTTCGGCATGCCGTCCGCCAGCGGGTTCTCCGCGTGATACTCCTCCATCAGCTGCCGGAGCTTCCCGGTCATCTGATCGTATTTCTGCCGCGACAGCACCGTACCGTCCCCGAGGCGGACGAGCATTCCGGCTGCCACCCCGTCCCCGACGATCCTCTGCAGCTCTTCCGGGAGGATCCCGGTCTCGGCAGCCAGTTCGGCCTCCGTGTAAAACCGCCTGCTGCCCGCCTTGGCCTGTACCACCTCCGGGTCGGATCCCCGGTCGAGGGTCTCGAAGAGCGTCAGGACCTCTTCGCGGCTGCGTTTATGCTTGTCCGGCCGGACGTCCAGCACCCGGCCGCCGCCGATCGTGATGATCGGCGAGTAGAACCGCACGATGAACCGGTCGCCGCGCTTCAGCGCCATCGGCTCTTCAAACCGCAGCTGCGCGTAGCACTCGTCTCCCGGCATCAGTTCCTCCCGGTCCATGAGCACGACTTTGCAGAGCGCCTCCTTGCTCCCGGCGTAGAAGTGCACCCGGCTGTTGTTCAGGATCACCCGGTCGCTGTCCGAAAACTCCCGGAGCGCGACGTCGATCATGTTCGTCACGGTCACCGCGCCTTCCGCCGCGACGAGGTCGCCCCGGCCGATGTCTTCCTTGCGGATGCCGGACAGGTTGATCGCCGTCCGCTGCCCCGCGATGGCCTGTTCCACCTCCTTGCCGTAGGTCTGGATCCCGCGCACCTTCGCGCGGATCCCCTGCGGATAGAGGAAGACCTCCTGGTTGACCGAGCAGGTCCCGTCGATGAGCGTGCCCGTGACGACGGTGCCGAACCCGGACATTGTAAACACCCGGTCGACTGGCAGCCGGAACAGCCGAGGGTCCTCCTGCCGTTTGGTCTCGCGGTCGCACTTCCGGAGGATCTCCTCGCGGAGCCGTTCGATGTTTTCCCCGGTGCGCGAGGAGACCGGAATGACCGGCTTCCCCTCGAGGAAAGAGCCCTTGAAGTAGTCTTCGACTTCCTCCAGCAGCATCTCGAGCCACTCCTCGTCGACCATGTCGATTTTGGTCACCGCGATGATCCCGTCCTCGATCCCGAGCGCCTGCAAAATCTCGAAGTGCTCCTTGGTCTGCGGCATGATGCCCTCATCCGCCGCCACGACGAAGAGCACGAAGTCGATCCCGCCGATCCTGGCGAGCATGTTTTTGATGAACTTTTCGTGTCCCGGCACGTCGATGACGCCGATATTGTATCCGGCGTCGTTCGGGATATGCGCGAAGCCCAGCTCGATCGTGATGCCGCGCTTCTTCTCTTCCGCGAGGCGGTCCGTATCGATCCCGGAAAGCGCCTTGATCAGCTGCGTCTTGCCGTGGTCGACGTGCCCCGCGGTGCCGATGATGATGTTTTTCATGACATCCTCCCGATCCTGTCAAAGGCATCCGCCACGATGTTCACTTCTTCCTCCGTGATCGTCCGGACGCACAGCAGCAGCCGGTCGTCGTGGATCCGCGCGATGATCGGGACGCGGTTCCTGCGGAGCATCCGCTCGAGTCCCTGCGCGGTCACCGCATCTGAGGTGACCGCTACGGCATAGCCCGGCAGGTACACCATCGGCGCGGAGCCGCCGCCGATCTGGTCGTCAACCCGGACGACCTCCGCCTTCAATCCCGCCGCGTAGAAACGGATCTTGTCCGCGAGCTCTTCCGCGCGTCCGCGCAGGGAATCCGCATCCTCCGTGATCATCCGGAGGACCGGGATCTCCCGCTTGGCCTTCTCCTCGTCGCGGTACTTCTTCAGGGTCTCCTCCATCGCGGCGAACGTCATCTTATCGACCCGGAGCGCCCGTGCCAGCGGGTGTTTTTTCATCTTTTCGATGTATTTCTTTTTTCCGACGATGATGCCGCCCTGCGGTCCGCCGAGCAGCTTGTCCCCGCTGAACAGCATGACGTCGATCCCGGTCGCGAGCGATGCCGGCACGTTCGGCTCATCCAGTCCGTAGGCGGACAGGTCGACCATGAGTCCGTTGCCCATATCGAAGATGACCGGCAGATCGTGCTCTTTGCCGATGGCCACAAGGTCTTCCAGACTCGCCTCTTCCGTGAAGCCCATGATCCGGTAGTTGCTCGTGTGGACCTTCATGAGTGCCGCGGTCCGCTCCGGATCGATTGCCTTCTCGTAATCCGACGGTTTGGTCTTGTTGGTCGTGCCGATCTCGTGCAGGACCGCCCCGCTCTGCTCCATGATGTCCGGGATCCGGAACGCCCCGCCGATCTCCACGAGCTCGCCCCGCGAGACGACGACCTCTTTGCCCGCCGCCATCGACGAGAGGACGATCATCGTCGCCGAAGCGTTGTTGTTGACGAGCATCGCGTCCTCCGCGCCGGTCAGCTCCACGAGCAGATCCTGGATGATCGAATGCCGCGATCCACGCTTGCCGGCTTTCACGTCGTACTCCAGGTTGGAGTAGCCTTTGGAGACCTCGGCGACGTTCTCCACCGCCTCTTTGCACAGAGGCGCGCGGCCGAGGTTGGTGTGCAGGATCGTGCCGGTCGCGTTGACCACCCGGTAGAGGTTGTTGCGGTCCTTCTCCTCCGCGAGGCTTGCGGCCCGCTGCGCAACCCTGCCCTTCTCGAGGCCGGACAGATCGAACCCGTCCAGCGCGTCCTCCGGCAGGGCCAGGATCTCCTTCCGGAGGCCGTCGATCACCGCACGGACCGCCCCGGTGACGGTCTCCCGGCCGTATTTTCCGAAACAATCAGAAATGAGGCGCTCGGAAAGCACCTCATCGATCTTCGGAATTCTTCTCAGAATGTCGTTCTTTTTCATTTGTGTCTCCTTGTAATAACCGAAATGGCGGGAGTACGTGGGAATCGAACCCACCCGAGAGGCTCCTAACCCCTCATGACGGTTTTGAAGACTCCGACGTCAACCTGATTGTCCTCGGCGAGGGAACCCTGCTCGGGACCGACTGG
>CAYLSR010000247.1:0-3411 GCA_964385855.1 uncultured Mogibacterium sp. | reverse complement strand
AAGATAAGGAAATGGTACAGAAAGCCTATCTCGAAAGAGAGGAAGAATATGCAAACCTGTACTGGAAGTTATACCCGGAGGATTAGCAAGGATAATGATTAAGGTAAATGAACTTTTTGCTGGTATAGGTGCTTTCAGAAAAGCTCTTATCAGATTGAATATAGATCATGAGATTGTAGGTATCTCCGAAATCGACAAACATGCCATTGCTTCTTATACCGCCATTTACGGCGAAACAAGGAACTACGGCGATATATCGAAGGTAAGTCTCCTCGACTATGCTGATTTGTGGACTTACGGCTTTCCTTGTCAAGACCTATCTCTCGCCGGAAAACAAGCCGGAATGGTCAAAGGAAAGACTCGCTCCGGGCTTCTCTATGAAGTGCAACGGCTTCTTGCTATGGCGGCACTGTATGACGAACTTCCGAAATACCTCATTCTTGAGAATGTGAAAAACCTTGTCAGTAAAAAGTTCATTACCGATTTTGAGTCATGGCTCGAATGGCTTGACGGTGTAGGTTATAACTCCTACTGGCAAGTCATAAATGCCGCCGACTATGGCATGGCACAGAAGAGAGAGAGAGAGTAATTTGTGTTTCGATCAGAAAAGACGTAGATACAGGTTTTGTCTTTCCCTCTCCTGTACCGCTTGAGCGATATTTCATTGACTATCTCGAAGACGATGTTGACGAGAAATACTTCCTCAGTAATGAGGGCTTTGAATATCTCACCAAACATGATGAAGAATGTCGGGAAAAAGGTTACGGCTTTAGGTTTGAACCTCAAGAGAGAGAGCTTGCAACTGTGTAAGACCCTAACCACAAGACCCGATAGAACGGAGAGCAATTACATTGATGAAAGACATTATACAAGTAGGAAAACTGAAAGGCAATAAATGGGATAAGTTCGAGAGCAACGCAAGAGTTTACTCAACAGAAGGACTTTGCCCTACTCTGCTTACCGTTGGGGGGGGTCACAGGCAAGTGAAGATTTTAGATGAAAATACAATCGTAAAGGTTGCCGAAGCAACTCAGAAAGGGTATGCCGAAGCAACTGTCGGAGACAGTATCAATCTGTCATATCCGAAGTCAGACTCTCGCAGAGGAAGAGTCTTAAAGGGAATGGCGCACACTCTCATGACGAGTTCACAGAACGAGTGCGCTGTCACAAAGTCGGGAGTCAGAAAACTCACTCCTCGTGAATACTGGCGGCTCATGGGCTTTGACGATGAAGACTTTGAGAAAGCAAGAGAGGTATCGAGTGATACTCAGTTATATAAACAAGCCGGGAACAGTATTGTTGTGAACGTACTTGAAGCGGTTCTCGGTCAGTTACTCGGAGGTGCAGAATGAACGAATGTTATAATTGCGGCTTTTGGGATAGCGATTATGAAGCGTGTACTTGTCCTTCTCAAGACTTTTGGTATGCCGGGGCTTGTTCTCACCCTACCGAAGAAGATTTTAAAGATCATGGGTTTTTAGAGGAGATCAACAACAATGAGTAAGATAGAACTACCGAAGAAATATAGAGCAAAAGACAAGGACAGCGACAGGTATTTCGAGGGTTACTACTTTGAATACCCGGAAACAACCTACTGCTTCGAGAGTGACCCTACACCGAAGATGATACCTTGTCTTGCTACATACAGAATGACAGATTGGGGTCTACCGAACGTGCCTGTAATGGTGACGATAGACCCGGAAACATTAGAGGTGCTGGAATGAGTATTTGGGAAATCATAGGTATTGTTCTCTTCCTTGCATTCTGCTTCGTAATTATCCTATTCGCTCTTGGGTGTCTGATTATATTCTACGCTCTCGATCATGGGTGGGATAAAGAATGGGTAGACAAGGAGGACAGGGAAAATGGCAACAACTGAAAAAGAATTATTTCAATTAGAGAATGGGCGTATCATCATGGACGAGGACTTGTCCGACAAAATGTACACCATTAAACAGTTCCACCCGGAACGTGCGGACGAAACCTCTTCCGGCTTTGAGTGGTCAGAAATGGGTATGGCAAACCTCTTCGGAAGTCTCTATCACCAAGAAGCAAGGTACTGTCCCGAACACAAAAGCTGGTACACCTACTTCGAGGGAGCTTGGAGGAAGGACGAAGGTTCTATCCTTGTTTCGGAAAAGGTCAAAGACTTCGTGCGTCTCATGATCTTGTACTGTGGAGAGATTACGGACGATGATCTCAGAAAGAGCTATACAAAGTTCGTAAACTCTATGGGTGATCGTAGAATGAGAGACCGCATTTTGAAGGACGCTACAGGTGAGCTTCGTATCAATGCTTCTCAGTTCGACAGTAACCCCTACCTTATCAACTGTTTGAACGGTACTTACAATCTCTCCGACTTCACCTTCCGTGAGCCGAAATGGGACGATTTTCTCACGATGCAGACGAACTTCGCTCACACGATCAGAAGAGACGTTACCTGTAAACGATGGGAGAAATTCATTCAAGAGGTCACACAGAACGATGAAGACAAGGCAGACTTCCTTCAACGTGCGCTTGGATATTCCATGCTTGGGACAAGCAATGAGGAGTGTATGTTTATTCTCTACGGTAAGACCACCCGAAACGGTAAGAGTACCCTTCTCAACACGATTGAATACCTTCTCGGAGATTACGCCAAGGTTGCCCCGGTAGGTATGATTTGCAGAGGGGACAGGCAGAAGGACGCAGAAGCGGCTTCCCCTACCCTTGCCGGACTCAAGGGCAAACGGTTTGTCACGATGGCAGAAAGCAACGCCTACGGCAAGCTGGACGAAGAACAGATTAAACAGCTTACAGGCGGTGAGGAGATTTCCGCTCGTGCGCTTTATCAGTCTGCTATCACCTTCAAACCGCAGTTCACGTTATGGCTTTCATGTAATGATCTCCCGATGGTCACAGACAAGAGCTTGTTCGCAAGTGAACGTATCAAGGTGATTGAGTTCAACAGGCACTTCTCACCTACAGAACAGGACATTCACTTGAAGGACGAACTCACAAGCCCGGAAGCAATGCAAGGTATATTCATGTGGCTTATCCGTGGATATATCCGATATAAAGAACGAGGGCTTGAAATGACTTCTCAGCTTAAAGAAGTGGTCAAGCAGTATGAGAAGGACAACGACCTTGTTTTACAGTTCCTTGAAAGCCGCTGTCAAAAGACAGGCAACTCGGAATACGTCAGATCAAAAGACCTGTATAATGCTTATAAAACATGGTCGAAGTCAGAAGGAAATTACATTCTTTCAAGCAGAAAGTTTAACTCAGAGCTTGAACGTCACCCGGAATGGTACGACAGAAAAGCAATGAGGGACGGCTATCCGAGTTACTACGGACTCAAGATGAAAGAGTAATTCAGTGAGACAAGTGAGGAAATATGGCTTTCGCCAAGACTTTTGCTTATAGAGTCTC
>CAYLSR010000246.1:431-3415 GCA_964385855.1 uncultured Mogibacterium sp. | reverse complement strand
GAACCATGTCAAGTAAAAAAGGAGTAGGTAGTTCCAAGAACGGCCGTGAATCCGAGGAGAAGCGCCTTGGTCTGAAGATTGGGGCAGGCGAATATGTAAGCGCTGGCAGCATTCTGGTAAGACAGAGAGGGACCAAGTTCCATCCTGGCAATAACGTCGGCATCGGCGGAGATGATACTCTGTACGCGAAGATCGACGGCAATGTCAAATTCGAAAGATACGACAAGAAGAGAAAGCAGATCAGCGTCTACAGCAAAGAAGCGTAAGCAACTGCGATGACCCCTGTAACGGGGTCATTTTCTTTTCCTGTGATGCAACAGCAGGAGAAACGGAGAACAAAGCATGTTTGTTGACAGAGCGGAAATCACGATCCGGTCCGGCAAGGGCGGGGACGGCGCGGTGTCGTTCCGCAGGGAGCCCTACGTTCCGGAAGGCGGTCCGGACGGCGGGGACGGCGGGGACGGCGGAAGCATCATCTTTGAGGCGGACACCAACCTGCGCACGCTGATGGATTTCAAGTACAAAAAACAATATAAGGCAGAGTCCGGTCAGGACGGCATGAAGCGTAAACGCTTTGGCAAGAAGGGTTCGGATCTGATCATCCGCGTCCCGGTCGGGACCATGATCATCGATAAGGAGACCGGTCTTCTGATGAAGGACCTCTGCGAAGCAGGAGACCGCCTCGTCGCAGCCAGAGGCGGGCGCGGCGGAAAGGGCAACGTGCACTTCAAGAGTTCCATCCGGCAGGCGCCGAATTTTGCGGAGGCGGGCGGCGCGGCCAGAGAACGGACGGTCGTTCTGGAACTCAAACTGATTGCGGATGTAGGACTTCTGGGCTTTCCGAACGTCGGGAAATCCACGCTGCTTTCGGTGAGCACGAGCGCAAGGCCGAAGATCGCCAACTATCACTTTACGACAATCGATCCAAACCTCGGCGTCGTGGAACTCCACGACACCAGCTTTGTCATGGCGGACATCGCCGGGATCATCGAGGGCGCGCACGAAGGGCTCGGTCTCGGCATCCGGTTTCTGAAGCACATCGAGCGGACCAAAGTGCTGATCCATGTGGTGGATGTGTCCGGCAGCGAAGGACGGGATCCTTCTGACGATTATCACAAGATCCTCGGCGAACTCGAGCAGTACGATCCTGCGCTTCTGCGTAAACCGATGCTCATCGCGGCGAACAAGATCGATCTGCTGGAAGATCAGGAGCAGTACGACGCGTTCCTGGCGCTGATGGAGCGGGAGGGGCGCAAGGTCTTTCCGATCTCCGCGGCAGCGGGAACCGGCGTGAAGGAACTGCTGGATGCCGCACGCTATGAACTGGAGCACTACGTGGCACCGGACGAACCGGAACCGGAACTGTTCGACTTCGACCGGGACGACAACGATGAGGAGTACCGCAGGCTCACCGGCTATGTGGACGAGGACGGCAGTTTCGTACTGGAAGGGCAGCAGCTTTCCAAGATCTTCCGCTCGACGAACTTCAACGACATGGGCTCGGTCCGCTATCTGTACCGCTATATCGAGCGGCGGGGCGGCATCCGTCAGCTCCTGGAGCTCGGTATGGAAGAAGGGGACACGATCCGCATCGAAGAGTACGAATTTGAATACTATGACGACTGATCCCGGCCTACGGGAGCGGGACCCGGCTGCGGCCGGGTCCTTTTTTTGAACAAATCAGTCCTTTTTTTGAGTTACGCAAAAGTGTTTTCGTGAGGTTTTGACACGGTTTATAAACTGATTCGGTCGTTTTGCGTGCGTTTTTTGTCGTTTTGCGTGATTTGAAATCGGCCGGGGAAATGCTTATCATCCTCTTGAAAGGAAAGGGAGGTGAGATCATGCGGGCTGCACCGGAGAGAGGCGGAATCGCCGGACTGTACTATAAGGACAGAAAAGGGTTCATGAAAATACTGCTGATCTGCTGCATAATCGTGGTGACGCTGGTCTTCAGTCTTATCAGCAGAGATCATCACACGGAACTCATTCCGGATCAGATCGGAACGGAGGCTTCACAGGAGGCGGAGGGCTCCGGGCAGGAAGATGCATCGGACGCGGAAACGCAGACGTTCACGACCGGGTATGTCGATATCAGCGGGGCGGTCAACGTGCCCGGCGTCTACCAGGTGACTTCAGAGACGCGGTTGTACGAGTTGATCGAGAAAGCCGGAGGTTTAAAAGAGACCGCCGATATCGATCAGATCAATCAGGCTTCGTTTGTTGAAGACGGGATGAAGATTATCATCCCGGAAATCGGGCAGACAGTCCCCGAAGACGCCGGCGCGGCAGGCGTGACCCGGGGCGCAGGGAAGGTCAACATCAATACCGCGGACAAGGCGGTGCTGATGACACTGCCCGGGATCGGAGAAGCCTACGCGGAGCGCATCATCGAGTACCGCTCTTCCGAGCCGTTCAAAAAGATCGAAGATCTAAAAAACATCAGCGGCATCGGTGAGGCAACGTTCAACAAGCTGAAGGATCTCATCACGGTATGAGACGGAGCCGGCGGAAAAAGATCATTTTCAAGGAGGAAGTTCAAATGCAGGAAAACAGATTGTTCAGAGTCGGGATCATCGACAGCGATGAAGAGTATACGGAGCGCATCATAAACGCATTCGACTGCGTGCCCTTCGTCGAGATCGTATTTGTGATGCACACCGGGAATGAGGTGCTTCAGGAGATCGTCCGGAATTATCCGGATCTGATCATCCTCAACGACGTGCTACCCTATAATGACGGGATCGAGATTCTACGAAGCATCGAGGAAAGTGGCATCCGGAAGCCGTACATCATCTTCACTTCCAATATCCAGAGCAATGTCTTCATCAACCGCGCGGTCGTCCTCGGGATCAATGAATACATGCTCAAGCCGTACCGCGCGGAGAGCCTGGTGCGCCGTGTCCGCATGGTCTACCGGTCGATGACGGGGGAGGATGAGATATTCCATCGAAGTCAACATGACAGGTGGTTCGGGAAGAGCGTCG
>CAYLSR010000246.1:0-421 GCA_964385855.1 uncultured Mogibacterium sp. | reverse complement strand
CAACAAGCTGACCGAATCCATCGGCAACATGCTGATCCACGTCGGCATCCCGCTCAAGCAGAAGGGCTTTATGTTTGCCGTCTCCGCGGTGCGGACCACGTATCTTCTACGCAACCGTCCGTTCTACATGAGCAAGGACATCTATCCTGCCGTAGCGCGGGAATTCAACGTTTCATCGAACGTTATCGAACATAACATCCGGAACGTGATCAAGGAAGCCTGGTCGCCCTTTGTAAACGGGGAGGTCCTGCTTGATGAATTCTATAACGGGTTCAAACAGCGTCCTTCCAATTCGGAATTTCTGCAGATGGCCGCCTTTTACGTTCAGATGGAGATGAACGACTTCGAGGCGGCGCTGCTGCGGAACTGAGGCATTGACAAGGCCCTCATCAAGATCACTAGCGCGTCATATTCTCCGTTT
>CAYLSR010000245.1:0-3422 GCA_964385855.1 uncultured Mogibacterium sp. | reverse complement strand
GACCGGCATCAGCTTGAACGGACAGGCGCTGATGCAGCGTCCGCAGTTGATGCAGCCGGTCTCTTCCTTGACCTCAGCCATTTCCTTGCTGAAGGCCAGGATCGATCCGGTATTCTTCATCGTGACGGCTTCGTCCGAACTCTGGGAACGCCCCATCATCGGACCGCCGGCGATGATCTTCTTCGGCTCTTTCTTGTAGCCGCCGCAGAATCCGATCACGTCCGCGATCTGCGTCCCGATCGGCACGAAGACGTTCTTCGGCTCCGCGACCGCGTCTCCGTCGACGGTGATCCTTCTTCTGACGATCGGCATGCCGGTCTTGAAGTACTCGCCGATGATCGCGATTGTGGAAACGTTGTCCAGGATCACGCCCAGCTGCGCCGGCAGAACGCCCGCGTTCATGACCTGACCGGTCGTCTCGTACACGAGCACGCGCTCCGCGCCCTTCGGATATCTCGACTGCAGCGGGAACACCTCGATGTTCGGAATCTCATTCTGCTTGATGAGGCGGCGGAGGTTCTCGATCGCCTCCGGCTTATTCTCTTCAACGCCGATGATGCCCTTTTCCAGCTCGAGGTACTTCATGATCAGGAGCATACCGTCCAAAACGTCCTGCCCCTGCTCGATCATCATCCGATTGTCTCCCGTGATGAACGGTTCGCATTCCGCCGCGTTCACGACGAGCGTCTTACATTCCTCGAGATTCTTCGGATTCAACTTGATGTGTGTCGGGAACGAAGCTCCACCGAGGCCGACCATTCCGCTGTTTCTGACCGCTTTGACGAATTCAGCGTGGTTGGTCACCTCCGGGATCTGAACTTCTTCGCTCACCTCCTGCTTCTTGTCCGGCTCGATCACGATATGTGTCTCCATTCCGCCCATGTTGCCGCGAACTTCCGCGATCTCCTTGACCGTACCAGATACACTCGAATGGATCGGGGCGCTGACAAAAGCCTCGGAATCCCCGATCTTCTGTCCTACTTTGACGTAGTCGCCCTTCTTGACCAGAGGCTTGCAAGGAGCACCGATGTTCTGCGACATGCAGATCCTGACAACATCCGGGATCGGCATCACGACGGTCTCAAAATTCGAGGTGTTCTTGTGATGCTTCACCAGAATGCTAGGTAAATGTTTACCCTGGCTCATCCTTTACAAACCTTCCTTTCCTACAATATGCACTTTAACTACATTAGCCGTAATATTATACACTATCTCCACACAAAAAGCACTCGAAAAATCACGGAAATAACACAGTTCCAATGCTTCGGGTGCTTTTTTGAAAAAACAATCGCGTTTAATAAAAAACTATCAAAAGATTCATGCTATTCCTTCCCGACGCAGATGAATGCTTCGTCTCCCACGCCGAGGACGGTCCTGCCGAAGAGGACCAGCCGCTGCAGATACAGGACGACGTCCTTGCTGAGGACCTCGCCCGGGCAGACCACCGGGATGCCCGGCGGGTACGGAATGAGCTCTTCGTACGCGACGCGCCCTTCCGCCCGGTAGAGCGGTACGTATTCCCGCTCGATCGGCACGTCCCGCAGCTCCAGGTCGAAGGAAGCCAGTTCATCTTCCTCGTGCACCGGCGCGCCGGTCACGCCGTACTTCCGGCCGATGCGGTCGAGCGCCAGCAGCGCCAGCTGATAATCCACGCGCGTATTGCCGATCCCGGTCATGAGCTGGACATAGTCCCCGTGTACCATCTCCGTCCAGATCCCCTCCCTGCGGAGCTCCTGCTCCAGCCGGGTCCCGGTCAGCCCGTAATCCGCCATGCTGACGTTGATCTTGGTCAGATCCATCTGGTCCCCCGCCAGGATCCGCAGGCCCGGCACCTCGCCACCGGTCTGATAGAAGTACCGAAGGTCCTCCTTCCAGGTGCCGATCAGCTCGTCCGCGCCCTGCCGCAGGATCTTCTCGTTGATGTCGAGGCTGCCCATCATCAGGTAGGACGGGCTCGTCGTCTGCAGCATCCGGAGGATGGCGGAAAGCTTCTCCGCATCCACGCGATCCGAGCAGACATTCAGGATCGCCGACCCGGTCAGGGACAGCAGCGTCTTGTGCGTGCTGTTCACCGCGATGTCGGCGCCCAGGTTCTCCGCCGCGTTCTTCCAGATCGTCGTCCGGTCAAAGAACTTCAGGTGCGCGCCGTGCGCCTGGTCGACGATCAGCGGCAGACCGTACTCGTGCACGATGTCCGCGATGCGCTCCACGTTGGACAGCACGCCGTAGTAGTTCGGATGCGTGATCAGCACCGCGCAGGCGTCCGGATGGGCCTCCAGCGCTTCCCGGACCGCCTTCGGCGGGACGGCGCCCTGCAGCGCGACCTTGCCGTAGGTGTCCGGCCGGATGTAGACCGGGCGGATCCCGCCGAGCCGGAGCGCGCTGAAGACCGACTTGTGCGCGTTCCTCGCGACGATCAGCTTGCCTCCGCGCGGCACCGTCGCCAGAATCGAAGCGATCAGCCCGACGCTGCTGCCGCCTACGAGCAGCTCCGTGTGCAGCGCCCCGTACAGCTCCGCGTAGTTCTCCATGACCTGCCGGATCGTGCTCTCCGGATGCTGCAGCGCGTCGGCGCCCGGGATCTCCGTGATGTCGTTGCCGAACATGTTCCGCACGAATTCCCCGTAACCGTACCGCTTGTACAGGTCGGTCCGCCCTTTGTGTCCCGGCATGTGGAACGATATGGGTTGGATCTTTTTATGATCGATTAAATAATCTGCGATGGTGGCTTTTGACATGGCGCGCCTCTTTCTGTTTGTGAGGATGGCGGAAGGACCGCCGCCGGCGGCGCTGCGGAGGAGCAGCAGGAATTCCCTGAGGTGCCCGCAGGCGATCCGCAGGAACGAGCCCGAGCAATTGAGTCGAGGGTCGTTCCCGGAGAGGCAAGGGCGACGAAGCAGGAATTCCCTGCGACGGAGCTCAGCCGCAGGGGGCGGGACTTTCCGCCATCCTTATAAAAGAAAAGCGGGGCATTCAGAACGCCCCGCAGAGTATTTATCGGATCACGTCAATCCCCATATACGGGCGCAGCACCTCCGGCACCACGACCGAACCGTCTTCCTGCTGGAAGTTCTCGAGGATCGCGGCGACCGTGCGGCCGACCGCCAGACCGGAACCGTTGAGCGTGTGAACGAATTCCGGCTTGGTGTCCTTGCTCCTCTTGAAGCGGATGTTGGCTCTTCTCGCCTGATAGTCCTCGAAGTTGGAGCAGCTGGAGATCTCAACGTATCTGCCGTAGCTCGGCATCCAGACCTCGATATCGTAGGTCATCGCGGCGGAGAACCCGAGGTCGCCGCTCGACAGGCGTACGACGCGGTACGGGATCCCAAGGCGCTTCAGGACTTCTTCCGCGTCGTTGGTCAGGGATTCGATCTCGTCGTAGGACGTCTCCGGCGCGGAGAACTTGACCATCTCGACCTTGT
>CAYLSR010000244.1:0-3449 GCA_964385855.1 uncultured Mogibacterium sp. | reverse complement strand
GATTATTTTATTTAGTGTTGCACTTCAGATTATAATCTACCCGGTTCTTTTGTCATATTCTGACAAAAGAACCGTCCCCCCGTCATGTGTCATACTACGAAGGCTGCCGCATAAGCGCGGCCTTGCGATGCCGGAAGGTATCCGCCAACGTGATTGCCGAGGCGGCGATCAGGAGTACGATGCCGACGATGGTGTTCCAGCAGACCGATTCGTGCAGGATCAGCACCGCAAAGACCGGCGCGATCGCCGGTTTGATATAGAATGCCAGCGATCCGGTCGTCGCATCCGACCCGCGGATCGCCAGGAAATAGCACAGCTAGCCGATACCGGTCACGACAATGCCGCAGTAGGCGACGGACTTCCAGTTCTCCGCAACGCCCTGCAGGACCGGGTGCCCGGTCGCGAGCATCATCGGGATCATGATGAGAGATCCGAAGAGAAAGCTGATGCCGGTCTGCGCGAACGTCCCGATCCGGGCGATGGACCGTTTGCCCATGACCGTATAGGCGCCAAAGGTCATCGCCGCGAAGAGCATGGTGCACATGCCGAACACGGTGTTGCCCGGTTGGATGTCCCACGGGCAGATCATGAAAATCACGGCCACCACGCTGATCCCGAAGGCGATCCACTTCATGCGGTCCATCTTTTCGTCCGTGAAGAGATGCGCGAGCACCATGGTGAAAAGCGGATTAGTGCACATCAGCGGCGCCGCCGTCGCGGCGTTGCAGTGCAGAACGCCCACCTGGAAAGCATACATGCTGACCGGGATGCACACGATCCCGACGAGCAGCA
Source organism: uncultured Mogibacterium sp. (assembly GCA_964385855.1). Lineage (GTDB taxonomy): Bacteria > Bacillota > Clostridia > Peptostreptococcales > Anaerovoracaceae > CAYLSR01. The sequence continues at coordinate 2,657 of CAYLSR010000244.1, read as the reverse complement.
GCCACAGGAGATCTCTTCCGGTCAGATGATACTCCCTTGCGCGCAGCTCCAGCATGCCGAACGGTGTCAGGATCAGCCCTCCGATGAGGAACCGGAGGCAGGTCAGCTGAAGCGGCTCCAGGCTGCTTCCGGCAATCTTGAGCGCGACCTCCATCGTCGCGAAGCACGTGGCGGTGATCAGAATGTACAGGATGACTTTTTTCATGATGTCCGGGAACTCCTTTGTACGTTCAAATGCAGGCGTGATGAGAGCGGTGCGCAGGGGCACCGCTCCGAAGTAGTATCATATGCCTGTTCCGGAAATTCGTCAAGGACTTTTTTGCCGGCCGGAAGCCCGCACGGCTCAGATTCCGGTACTTTGGGATGCGCTTCCCGGCTTTCGCCTGATCGTCTTTCTGAGTCGCCTGCAGGCGAAAACAAACCGGTATTTAGGCGAAACCGCCCGGCTACAGGGGCAAAAGCTGACAAAAGAACCGTCCCCCTGTCAGATTTCCACCGTCCTGCAGCGCTTCTCGAGCAGGCTCTCCACGTCGAGGATGTCCCGCTCGCGGAGCAGGATCTCCAGCTCATCGCCGCCCCGCAGAATCGTATGGCCATCCGGGATGATCTCCACGCCGTCACGCAGGACCGAAACGATCAGGGTCCCCACCGGCAGCCCGAAGTCCATGACGCGCTTCCCGTCCATGTAGGAGCCGATGTGGACGTCCGCGCCGATGACCGTCTTGCGGTCGGCCAGATACAGGCTCCGGCGGGCGGCGAAGGAACCCCGGCTCCGGTGTAAAAGCTGGGTGTAGATCGGTTCCGTGCCGGAGACTTCCGCGACGAGGTACGCGATCAGAGAGGTCATCACGAGCGGCAGGAGGTTGGTGAAGTTGCCCGTCATCTCGGTGATCAGCACGACCCCGGTGACCGGCGCGCGGACGATCGCGGCGAAATAGCCCGCCATCGCCACGACGACAAACGCCGTGATGTACTCCTGCCCGACGCCGAACAGCACGGTGAACAGCCTCGACAGTAGCCCGCCCGTCACCGCGCCGAGCACCAGGAGCGGCAAAAAGATGCCGCCCGGCGAGCCGGAACCGAAGCTGGCCGTCGAAAAGATGAATTTGATCACCAGCAGGACGCAGAGCGCCCGAAGCGCGTACTGCCCGCTGCTGATTTCCGCGACCAGGAAGCTCCCGCTTCCCAGCGCTTCAGGGTATACGAAAAACAGGATGCCGGCGGCCGCAAGCACGACGAACAGTTTGCCGAAGGTCCCGGCACGCCGTCCGAACGCCGTCGTCCGGGACGCCGTCACCGCCGACCGGACGCGCCGGTGGGCGATCCGCCCTACGGCCGACGCGAATGCTTTGCCGATCCGGTCGAAGGCGTCCTGCATCCGGGCGATGGTGCGGTTGTACAGGATGCCGAAGAGGCCGAGCACGACGCCCAGCACCAGGAGCGTCCAGTAGTACTTCAGCGGCAGCCCGTGCTCGACGTCAAATCCGAAGACCGGCGTCAGCCCCACGATGTTCGCCGCGACAAAATCGCTCGCGACGCTCGCCGCCATCGTGGACAGCAGCACCTCGGCCGAAAAGTTCCGGTGCAGCTCCTCCAGGCTGAAGATCGCGCCGGCGAGCGGCGCTCCGAACGCGGCCGACAGGCCCGCGCCCGCGCCGCACGTGATCAGGAGCCGTTCCTCCGTGAGCAGGCGCTTGCCCGCCCGCGCGAAGCCCTTGCCGACCATCGCGCCGAGCTGGATGCTCGGGCCCTCCCGGCCGAGCGCGAGGCCGCCGCCGATCGCCGCCGTGCAGCCGATGACCTTACACAGGAGGACCTTCCACCAGCACATGTCCTTCTGCCCCTGCAGCTCCGCCTCCACCTGCGGGATGCCGGACCCCGCGATCTCCGGCTCAACCTCCAGGAGCGCTGTGACCAGCACCGCGATGCAGAGCAGCACGAGCGCACACAAAAGCGGGGCGTCCGCCGCCACGAGGCGGTTCCGAAGCGTCTCCGCGCCGACGAGCATCAGCCGGAACACGCTGATCAGCACCCCCGTGACGAGCCCGATCAGCACGCCTTCGCCGATCAGGATGTAGCGGAACCGGTCGCGGCGCCGCAGGTTGCGCACCGCGGAGCTTTCAGCACCGCTATTTTGTCGGGTCTTCTGTCCAGACGAAATTGTTTCTGCCCGCGCCGATCTCGAAGTGACAGCGGACGATCCCCAGGTCCATCTTCGCAAAAGGGCCCCTTCCGGCTTTGACTGTGACACGTTCTCCATCCCTCTCAAATGAAAATTTCTGCTGATTGATCGCCGTCGGCGCCATCAGGGCCGCCAGCACGCCGCGTTTGTACCAGACCGGCACGTCGCGGGTCATCTCGCTCACCCCGCAGACGTCGAACATCACCTTGCTCTTGCGCGGGTATCCCTGCGTCTGCCCGTAGCCGATCGCGATCACCCCGCAGATCTTCTCGCCCGGCCGCACGTCGTAGGCTTCCGGCACCTTGGAGTAGGTCCCGCCGACCCAGCACGTGTTGAGCCCGAGCTGCTGCGCCAGGAGCACGAGCTTTTCGCCGTAGTAGCCGAGCTTCTCCTCGAGCGCCCGCCCCTTCGGCCCGATCAGCGCGATGTAATTCCGCACGCCGGTGAACTTGCCGTACTTCGCCTTCAGGCCGCT
>CAYLSR010000243.1:0-3458 GCA_964385855.1 uncultured Mogibacterium sp. | reverse complement strand
GCGCCTGTGACGTAACAACCCTTATTGCCCGCTCGTTCCGTCATGCCCCTCGAGCGCCGGTGACGTAACAGCCCTTATTGCCCGCCCTGTTACGTCACACCCCTCGAGCTCTAGTGACGTAACAGACCTACTCGCGCCCCGCGTTACGTCACATCCCTCGAGCGCCTGTGACGTAACAACCTCTATCGCGCCCCGCGTTCCGTCACACCCCTCGAGCACTTGTGACGTAACAACCTCTATCGCGCCCCGCGTTCCGTCACCTGCGCTGGCGGAACAAGTTTTATTTTTTCAGAAAAAAAGTACTTCGTACTGATTTGGTCGTTTTTTAAACTGATTTGGTCGTTTTGCGTGAAATCCGCTTTTTTCGCGGATTTGATATTCTGGTCCATCTCCTTTATTATATCGGAACACCGCGAAAGAGGAGGGGGCAAATGTATAATGAAATCACCGAAATGATCCGGTCGCTGATTGTCCAGATGGAACGGACCAAGAGCTGGTCTCAACGAAGGCTGGAGCAAAACAAACAGTACGCGAAGTATTATCTGGAGACTTCCAAGCACAAATCGGCGGTTTATTTCTACCGCCGCGAATATGGCGACAAGACCGGCGCGACCCGCAAGTACCTCGGGACCCTTCAAAGCGAGGAGGTGCTTCGGATCATGGAGGTCGTGTTTTTGAAGCGCCGGATCCGGTTGCTCGATAAGAACATCCGCGCCGCCACGCAGTTCCTCAACGGGTACAAGGCGTCGGATCCGCAGACGGTGCTGAACGGGCTCCCTCAGATTTATCGGGCGCTGCCGCCCGGCCGGTGCTTTCAGGTGAAAAAGCCTGTCAATGTGGAAGAGTGGCGAAATAACCTCCTCGAGCTCAAGAAAGTCCACCCGCCGAAGTATCCGGAAGAACTCACGCTGACCTGCGATGACGGGACCGTCGTCCGGACGAAATCCGAGCAGGTCATCGCCAACATGCTCTACAGCCTCGGCATCCCCTACGTGTATGAGGCTCCGCTGAAGGTCGGGGACATCTGGATCCACCCGGATTTTACGATCTACATCGAGTGCCGGAACCGCGTTTACTACATCGAACACATGGGGTTCTTCGCGAGCGAGGAGTACGCGGATAGAAACGAGCCGCGCCTGTCGGAGTACATCCGGGCCGGCATCCTGCCGGATGAAAAACTCATCCTGTCGTTTGAGGGCACCGGCGGCCGGGCGTTCAACAGCAGGATCCTGCGGCGCAAGCTGGAGCGGCTGCTCGCGGGAAAGCCGCTCGCGTAGGCCGCTGGCCCGCTGGCGCAGGCGCAACCCCTAGGCCACGGGCCCGCCGGCACAGGCGCAACCCGTAGGCCGCCCGCCGGCACAGGCGCAGTCCATAGGTCACGGGGGATTGCGGCCGGGCGGCATTTCGGCTACAATTGAAGGGAAGCGCATCCACTACTGTTCAAAGGGAAAGAATCATGCAAGCGATCATCTACGATCTGTATCAATATCTCAATATATTGCCGCTGGTGCTCACCGTGACGTGGCTGGCGGCACTCGTCCTCATCATCGTGCGGCCGCAGCGGCTGAGTAACTGCTTCCTACTTCTGCTCGCCCTGCTGGAAACGGTGGTGTGGGTGACGACGCTGTTCGGGGACAACCGGGCGCGGGCGCTCTTTATCGCCGTCGCGATCATCCTGGTCATCATCCTGCTGGTCCCGGTGATGCTGATCTGGAACGGCTTTGTGATGATCCGGCGGGAATCAGCTTCGCTGGCCAACATCCTGTCGCTCCTGCTCGGAGTGTTCATCGGGGTGGGGGAGATCGCGCTCATCGTCGTCACGCTGAGCAGCCGGAATACGTTCACGGGCCGCTGGGCCGCGGCGGGCGGGGAGCTCTCGAACGTGCTCCTCTTCATCGGGCTTTCGGTGTTTTACGTCTCGGTGCTGATCCTGTCGTTCGTCCTGTATACGATCTTCATCCAGCTGATCCCGCACGTGCACAACTACCGCTACGTCATCATCCATGGCTGCGGGCTGATCGACGGGGAGAAGGTCTCCCGGCTCCTGGCGAGCCGGGTCGACAAGGCGATGGAGCTCTATGACGACCGCGAGGGCAAGACGTTCCTCATCGCGAGCGGCGGCCGGGGCGAGGACGAGAAGCTCTCGGAAGCCGAGGCCATGAAGCGCTACATGCTCGAGCGCGGGATCCCGGCGGACCGGATTTTGCTCGAAGATCAGAGCAAGACGACGGAAGAGAACGTCCGCTTTTCCGCCCGCATCATCGGCATGCAGCCGGGTCGGCGCAAGGTCGCGCTGGTCAGCAGCAACTACCACGTCTATCGGTGCCTCGTGCTGGCGCAGGAATGCGGGCTCAAGTGCATCGGAATCGGCGCGAAAGTCGCCGCCTACTACTGGCCGAGCGCGGTGATAAGGGAGTTCGTCGCGGTGTTCTCGCGGAGGAGGCACCTGCTGCTTTCCCTGCAGGGATACCTCTTCTTTGTGGTGGCGCCGCTGGTGCTCGTGTAGCTGAAACAGCGGGAGAATCCTTGCAATCCAATGACATTGGTGATACAAGTTGCTCTCAACAACAATCGTCAACCCCAAAAAAGCTTCCACACCGCCCAACCCCCACAAAACCCTTGACGCATCGCGATAAAACTGCTAGTATAACAGTACTTTTACAGTAGATTTCAAGCATTCCGGGATGTTGCTGTCAGCAACTCCCATTCGCAGCAGGAGGGTTTTACATGAAGAAATTATCGCTTGAACGCCTTGCGAAGATCGTGGCAGATTGCCGCAAGGCTCAGGATATCACGCAGGCCGAGCTGGCGAAGCGCACGGGGATCAACCGGTCCATTCTGTCCAGGCTCGAGACCCGGGATTACACGCCGTCTGTGGATCAGCTGCTCGCGCTCAGCGAAGTGCTGGGGTTTGACGTTGCAGAGGTGATCCTTTCGGACGAGGCGGAAGAGGTCCTCCGGGATTATCAGGACCTCCCGCGGATGAAGATCACCGTGGCCGGCGTCGGCTATGTGGGGCTGTCGCTGGCGGTCCTGCTGGCGCAGAACCATGACGTCACGGCCATCACGACCACACCGGCCAAGGCGGATAAGCTCAATCAGTTCATCAGTCCGATCCAGGACGACGAAATCGAGCGGTTCTTTGCTGAGGCGAGGCGCGGGGAGCGTGCGCTGAGCCTGCACACGACGGTGGACAAGGCGGCCGCTTACAGCGGTGCGGACCTCGTGGTGATCGCGACCCCGACCAACTATGACGACGTCGGGCAGTTCTTCGACACCAGCGCCGTAGAGGATGCCATCGAGTGGACGCTCAAGGTCAATCCGGACGTGATGATGGTCATCAAGTCCACGGTCCCGGTCGGCTATACGGATCATGTCCGCGAGAAGTACGGGATCGACAACATCATCTTCAGCCCGGAGTTCCTGCGGGAATCCAAGGCGCTGTACGACAACCTGTA
>CAYLSR010000242.1:0-3458 GCA_964385855.1 uncultured Mogibacterium sp. | reverse complement strand
TTCCGCCATCGCGGATTCGTCGGCAAACGCGTCGAATTCCTGCTGTTTGGTCTCGAGCATCCTGAGGACGGCCTCGTCCACCGTGTGCTCGCACAGCAGGTGGTAGACCAGCACGTTCCGGATCTGCCCCATCCGGTAGACCCGGGAGAGCGACTGGTGGGTCAGAGACGGCTTGATCTGCGGCTCGCAGAAGATCACGACGCTCGCAGCCTGGATGTTGAGGCCGGTCCCGCCGGCCTGCACCTGACAGACCAGCACGCTGCCGACCGGCGCTTCGGTGAATGCGTCTATGATGCGCTGGCGGTTCGCCGGCGGGGTACTGCCCGTGATCGTCCCGCTGCAGCGGTCGCCCAGGAATTCCTCCACCCGGCGGATCGTCTCCCGAAAGTACGAGAAGATCACCGTCTTGCGGTTCTCCTCCCGGACCTGGTCGCAGAGCTCCCGAAGCCGGAGCCCTTTAGCGGAGTGCGTCAGGTCGTCCTGATGGAAGCTCACCCGGCGGAGCGCGCTGAAGTTCTCCTCATAGAGGTAGCGGACGTAAAACAGCTTGTCGATGTCGGTCATGCTGCACCACTCGAGCTTTTCTTCGATTGGCGGGAGCTCCTCCAGAACATCCTCGCGGAGGCGCCTCAGGTAGACCGGCGCCACCAGTTCGCGAAACTCCGGGACGTGGCTCAGGATCGCCGAAGAGCGGATCTTATCGCTCATCTCCGGCCGGATGAAGTCGATCAGGGAGCACATCTCGCTGACGCGGTTTTCGAGCGGGGTCCCGGTCATCAGGAGGATCCGCTCGGATTCGTCCTCCAGGTCCCGGATGAACCGGGAGCGCTTCGCGTCCGGATTCTTGATGTAGTGCGCCTCGTCGACGACCATCAGGTTGAGCTTCATCCGGTTGTTGATGAAGTCGTGGACCAGCCACATCGTCTCGTAGTTGGTGACCGCCGCGCCGCCGTTCAGCCGCCAGGCCTTCAGCTGCGCTTCCCGGTCCGGTCCGTAAATCATCTGCACGGGGATCGTGCTGAATTTTGCGATCTCGCGGCACCAGTTGATCAGGACGCTCGCCGGGCAGACCACCAGGAAATACGACGGGGCGCCTTCCGCAGCGGCCTCCGCGCTGAGGTTCGCCATCGCGCCGATCGCCTGCACGGTCTTGCCGAGCCCCATCTCGTCGCCGAGGAGGACCTTCTTCTGGTGCAGGATGTATTTGACGCCGAACGCCTGATATAAGCGCAGCGTCCCGCGGAACGCCGAAAGATCGAGTTCGACCGCGTCGATGTCGGCGGCGAGCTTGGCCGGGATGCTGCTGTAGATCAGCGGCTTCTCGAGGTGGCCGCCGGTGACGCTCTCCAGCACCGCGTAAAACTCCGCGCTCTGGCGCTGAAACATCGCCATCGCGTCGTCTTCGGAGACCTTCATGGATTCCCCATACGCCCGGATGAGCTGCTGCGACCGCGCGTGCGCCTCGCTCTGCGCAAACTCCACCATCGCCTCATATGCCTGTTCAGTGCTGCGCCTGCGCTCCCGGCCGCCGAAGATCCACTGCACGCGCCGGGTGATCACCGCGCCCTCTTCGATCCCCTTGATCCGCCGGTGGACCTCCTCGTACAACGCCCGGTTGTCCTGCCGGAGCCTCTGCCCGAGGAGGAACCTCGCGATCGCGGTCACCAGCGCCCGGTTCTCCTTCGAAGGATCCTCCGGATCGATGCGGACGTCGGCGAATTCGACCAGACCGTTGTGGAATTCCGCCAGGATGTTGCGGATCGCCTCGATCTGCTTGTCCCCGATCCCATCGATCTGATGGAGCCGCCGGTCCTCGCAGACCGCGATGTCGTGAAGCGTTTGAAAGCCGGCTTCTTTGAGCAGCGAAACGCGGATCCCCGCACGGGATTTGCTGAGCTCCTCGATCGGCACCTGCTTCATCGCCTCTCTGGACTGATCCAGCACCATGCCCGAGCACGCGGAACGCACCGTCTTTCGCTGCGCCTCCTCGTCCATCAGGCCGGTGAAGGCCGTGTCCAGCAGCTGAAGCGACTTGAGCAGGATATTCATTTCCCGGAAGTCCGGTCTCGCCATTTTGCCCTCCTCCGTTGATGTTGACATCGTCGTCCTGTCTACAATATACTTTAACAAAAGGATCCTCCGGTGTCAAAAAAATCGCAAACAAAAAAGGCCCCCGTATGAACATTCTGTACCTCTGCATCGTCTTTCTCGCCATCGTGCTGCTGCTCTTCCTGCGGCGGCCGCTGTACCAGGCCATCCTGGGCGGCGTGCTTGTGCTCGTGATCCTGTACCGGATGCCGGTGCCGGACCTCGCGGCATGCGCGGCGCGCGTCTTTACGGACTGGGGGTCCTGCTCCGTACTCGTTTCTCTGTATCTGATCACCTTCCTGCAGTGCATGCTGGAAGCCCGGAGCCAGATCCGGGCCGCGAGCGATGACCTGAACGGCCTGTTTCACAACCGCCGCGTCAACGCGACGATCGCCCCGCTGTTCATCGGGCTCCTGCCTTCTGCCGGCGCCATGATCCTCTGCGGTGACCTCGTCAGGGACGCCTCGGATGGCTACCTCGATCCTGCCGAACAGGCCTTCGTGACCAGCTGGTTCCGGCACATCCCGGAAAGCACGCTCCCGACCTACGCGGCGGTCCTGCTGATGACCAGCCTCTCCGGCGTCCCGCTCGGCACCTTTATCCTCGGAATGATCCTGCCGACCGCCGTGCTCGCGGTCCTCGGCTACTACCCGATCCTGCGGAAACTCCCGCGGGACCCCGGCACGCCCCGGAGCGAGAACCGCCTCAAAGACCTGCTCCACCTGCTCGGGCACCTCTGGACGCTGATCGCCATCATCGTGCTGATCCTCGTCTGCCACCTGGGCGTCGTCCCGGCGATCGCGATCGTCCTGATCCTGGCGGTCCCGGTCTACCGGTTCCGCCCGGCAGAACTCCTTCCGATGTTCCGGGAGGCCTTTGAAGTCAAGCTGCTCCTGAGCACCTTCCTGGTCCTCCTGCTCAAGGAATGCATCGGCCGGACCGGCGTCCTCGAGGAGATCCCGACGGCGCTTCAGGGGCTCCCGATCCCGATGTTCCTGATCTTTTCCCTGATGTTTCTTCTGGGCGGGATGATCAGCGGCTCGACCGGCATCATCGCGATGGGGACGCCACTCGCGTTCGCCGCGATCCCGGGCGGGATGCCGCTGGCCGTGCTCCTCATGTGCATGGGCCACGCGGCGAGCCAGCTCGCCCCGACGCACGTCTGCCTGATCATCGCGGCCGAATACTTCGACATCTCGCTGGGTGCCCTGATCCGCAAGACGATCCCGAGGGCCCTGCTCTTCTGCGTGCTCATGATCGCGTATTACGAGCTCCTGCTCGTGGTGGTGTAACGGGAATGGCGGGGGGCGGTTGGTGACAGGGGGACGGTTCCAATGTCATTTAGTTAGGAACAATTTTAGCATATCCAT
>CAYLSR010000241.1:0-3470 GCA_964385855.1 uncultured Mogibacterium sp. | reverse complement strand
CGCGCTCGGCGGAGACGGACTCTACGGGTTCCTGATGCACTTCGTCGCGACCGGCGCGTTCGCGGTGATCGCCGGACTGATCTATCAGCGCAACAAAACCAGAAAGACTGCAGCCGTTTCGGTCGTGACCGGCGTCATCATCGCGACGATCGTGATGATCGGCATGAATCTGATCGTCACGCCGCTCTACATGGGTGTCCCGAGGGAGGCCGTTGCGGCGATGATCATCCCGACGATCCTGCCGTTCAACCTTCTCAAGGCCGGCATCAACGGCGCTCTGACCTTCGTGCTTTACAAGAGGATATCGAGGTTCCTGCACAATGAAGGAAGAGTTGAAAAGAAGACTGTCGCGTAGTCCCCGCCTCGTGCCGGGAGATTCGCGCGGCACGGAAGACTCACTGACATTACGCTTAGAGAACGAGCTCGAGACCAGAGATCTGGGCCTCGAGCTTTCGTCGTGCCTGGAAGTGGGGGATGTGATCGCGCTGGTGGGAGACCTCGGCACGGGCAAGACCACGCTGACCCGGTACATTGCGGAAGGCCTCGGCATCAAAGGATCGGTCAGCAGCCCGACCTTTACGATCATCAAGGAGTATCATGACGGCCGGCTCCCGCTCTATCATTTCGACGCGTACCGCCTTGGCAGCGGGGACGAGCTTCTGGATATCGGCGGTGAGGAGTACCTGTACGGGAACGGTGTCTGCGTGGTGGAGTGGGCGGACCTCGTGACGGATGTCCTGCCGGAAGAGAGCCTGATCATCCGGATCACCTATGGAGAAAAAGAAGGGGAGCGGTTTTATCAATGTATATTCTAGCACTGGAGACGACAGGCAGGAACGGCTCTGCCGCGGTGATCGATGAAGCGGGCGTCTGCGTTTCGTCCTCCTCTTCGGAGGAGATGAACCACCTCAAAGATATCATCACACTGACGGACGAATGCCTCCGGAAGCGGTCGATCAGCACCTCGGAGCTGACGCACATCGCGGCCTCCATCGGTCCGGGGTCCTTCACCGGGATCCGGATCGGCGTGACGACGGCAAGGGCGATGGCTCAGGTGCTGGGGCTGCCGTGCGTTTCCGTGAGGACGCTGGAAAGCATGGCCTGTGCCGCAGTTCCTTACGCGAAAGAGAGCGGCGCGGATCAGATCTGCACGATCATCAACGCGCGCAGGCACCAGACGTACGCGGCGCTATGGGATGCCGGCGCGTCCGATGATCTCGAGCCGCAGCGGCAATATATGATCGAGGAGATGCTCGACCTCGTTCGGGCCCGCGGCGGCCGGACGATCTTCACCGGCGACGGGATCGACGCCTATGAGACGATCATCCGGGAGCGTCTGGACGGAACGGACTATCTGTTCGCGCCGGAGGAGATCCGGTATCAGTCGGCGGCCTCCGCAGCCGTGATCGCGCGGCGGAAGGTGTTGGCCGGGGAAGTCCTCCGCTACGATGAACTTCTTCCGGATTATATGAGAAAGAGTGAAGCGGAGATGCGGCTGGAAGCGGGGACGCTCAGCCGGAAGATCCGCGGATAGGACGGGCGGACGGATATGGATGAACCACTGATCCTGCGGCCGGCGGTGCCGGCAGATGCGAGGGCGATCGCGCGTCTGGAGGAGATCTGCTTTCCGATCCCCTGGAGTGAGGCGTCGATCCTGCATGACCTCTGCGAAAACGACCTTGCAGTCGTGATCGTCGCGGAGTACGAAGGGACGTTCGCCGGATACGCAGATGTCTGGTGCGTTGCGGGCGAAGGCCAGCTCAATAACATCGCGGTCCTTCCGGCGCTGCGCGGCCGGAAGATCGGTCGGAAGCTGATGGATTTTATGATGATGACGCTGCTGGATGCCGGATGCGCGGAGATGACGCTGGAGGTCCGCAGCGGAAACCTGCCGGCGATCCGGCTGTACAAAAGCCTTGGATTTGAGACGGTCGGACGCAGAGAAAAATACTATCTGGACAACGGGGAAGATGCGCTCCTGATGAGGCGGACGCTCTAGTGGATGCAGAGGAGATACGGGCTTTAAAATGAAAGAAGGCAGACACATCACATTGGGAATCGAATCGAGCTGCGACGAAACAGCTGTCGGCATCGTGGCGGACGGCCGCGAGGTGCTGGCAAACGTGATCTCCTCACAGATCGACATCCATAAGGCCTACGGCGGCGTCGTCCCGGAAATCGCCTCCAGGCGGCACCTTGAGAACATCAACGGCGTGATCGATCAGGCGCTGAAAGAAGCCGGACTGACGATCGGGGAGGTGGATCTCATCGGGGTGACCCACGGACCCGGCCTCGTCGGGGCGCTCCTGATCGGCGTAGCGACGGCCAAAGCGATCGCGTACGCGCGGCAGATCCCGCTCGTCGCGGTCAATCACATGCACGGTCACATCGCGGCGAATTACATCGAATATCCGGAGCTGGAGCCGCCGTTCATGGCGCTCGTCGTCTCCGGAGGGCATACCAACATCGTCTTTGTCCGGAAATACAATCAGTGCGAGACGCTGGGCGGGACGCGCGATGACGCGGCCGGCGAGGCGTTCGATAAAGTCGCCAGAGTCATCGGACTCGGGTATCCGGGCGGTCCGAAAATCGACCGCGCGGCAAGGAACGGTGATCCGAACGCGATCGCGTTCAAGCGCGTATACCTCGAGAACGGAAGCTATGACTTCAGCTTCAGCGGACTCAAGACCGCCGCGCTCAACTACATCAACAGCGAAAAACAGGCCGGACGCGAGATCAGCGTGCCGGATATGGCCGCGAGCTTTCAGGAAGCCGTGGTCGAGGTCATCGTGGACAAGACCGTCGCGGCAGCCCTTGAACACGGGCAGGAGAGGATCGTCGTCGCCGGCGGCGTCGCGGCGAATTCGAGGCTTCGCGAGCTCCTCGACGAACGGGCGGGCGCGCACGGGATCAGCGTGCTTCGGCCGAGGCCGCTGTACTGCACGGACAACGGTGTGATGATCGCCTGCTCGGCGTACTATAAGATGCTGGCGGGCGAATTCGCGGACCGCTCTTTGGACGCGGAGCCGGGACTGGCATTTTGACGGAGGACGGGGAAATCCATGCTCATACTATCAGCGAGCGAACTGAATAAGACCTACGGCGTGGATGTCATCCTGGAGGATGTCTCGTTCAGCGTGGATCAGGGCGACCGGATCGGCATCGTCGGACCGAACGGCATGGGCAAGACGACCCTGCTTTCGATCCTCGCCGGTGAACTGCCGCAGACTTCCGGGAACTACTATATCCGGAGCGGCGTGACGGTCGGTTACCTGCGGCAGAAGAACCTGTTTTTTGCCGGCGGAACGGTGATCGAGGAAGCGGAGCGCACCTTCACGCACCTCCACGAGATGGAGCGGGAACTGGCGCAGCTTCAGGAGACGATCTCGGACAGCGGGAGCCGGACGTTCGAAAGGGACCTCGAGCGCTACACTGCGCTGATGGAGGCGTACGAGGAAGCGGGCGGCTAT
>CAYLSR010000240.1:0-3477 GCA_964385855.1 uncultured Mogibacterium sp. | reverse complement strand
CCCGCCGATGCCAAAGCCGTGCGGATCCTTGAAAACCTCAAAGCCCTTGTCCTTCCTGTAGACGACCGGGTACTCATGACCGCCGTTCGCGCACCGGACGATACCGGTGGAGATCTCGAGGATACCGAGCCAGATCGTCACGAACATCTCCGTCGGATTGTTCTTGCAGATCGTTTCGTTCACCCGGGACAGGATCCTTGCCGGCGAGACCCCCGGCTTGTTGCCGATCGTTGCGATCAGGATCTTGCTGACCATCATGAACAGTGCGGCAGGGATCCCCTTCCCGGTTACGTCCGCGATCACAAGCGCAAGATGATCATGGTCGATCATGTAGAAATCATAAAAGTCACCGCCCACCTCTCTGGCAGGGTCCATGCTTGCGATCAGATCAAACTCGAGACGATCCGGGAACGCAGGGAACTCATGAGGGACCATTCCCTCCTGGATCCTGGCCGCGATGTTCAGTTCCGTATTGATCCTCTCCTTGTCCGCAGTGATGACCTCAAGACGCCGGATGTTATCCTGGATCTCATTCTCCATCTCCTTCATGAGGAGGCTGAGGTTTTCGATCTCATCTCCGGTCCGGATATCAAGGCTGTCAAAATGACGGCTGTCCCTGATGTTTTCGACATGATCATAGCTGTAAGCTTTCGCTGCATCCGCCATCTGATTGATCGGCTGGACGACCGTGCGGTTCAACCGCATGGTGATCAGCTGTGCAGCGATGACCGTCACGAGGAGGAGCAGCATGAAAAACTGTTCCATGAAGGTCCTCTTCGCCTTTTCGACATCTTCCATGTCGAGATCCGCAAATGCGACCAGAACATACCGGTCCCCTTCCTGAATCACGGATCCTGCCGTACACAGATAACCATATTCTTCTGTCTTGCTTTCATCCGCCGGGATCGACAGGGTGTTGTCAAGGAGTCTGTCCAGTGCGGTGATCTTTGCACCGTTGATATAGATGTCATACTCTTCTGCGAGCATCTCATCGCAATAGCCCGGATTCCGATGCGTTTTCGTGGTGTCGGAATCGACCAGATAGATCATCCGCTCTTTTTCCTTATCGATGACACCGATATAGACGCTCATCGCTTTGTTCTCGCTTTGGATGTTGTGCAGCAGATAGCGAAGATAATTGTGGTCATTTGTGATGACTTTGCGGAACCTGCTGAGGTATTCCACAGAATTGATCTCGACGCCTTCAGCCTCTGCTGATTCGTAGATCGGGATCACCTCATTATAGATCGTTTCAACATGCCTTCTGTTCGCAATAAAAGCAGCTGTCTTCGAGATCTGCCAGGAATTGACACGAAACTCTCGGAGGACAGCGTTGTCATACAGATAAAACCCGAAAGACGCTGCGGAAACGCCGATGATCACAGCAAGCAGGAGCACCAGCCGGAACATCCTACCGCCCAGAGAATTCGAACGGCGCTCCACAGCGCTCATTTCACGGACCGATTTTTTAGGCATTGGTACTCCTTACAGCATGACTTTTACTTCACGATCGTCAATATGTCCGCAAATCCGGTCACCTCAAAGATGTCCATGATCGTATCATTGACCGAGTAGAGTTTCATGCTTCCCCTTGTATTCATGGTCTTCTGTGTGGACAGAAGAACTCTCAGTCCGGCCGAAGAGATGTATTCCAGCTCAGAGAAGTCCATCTCGAGTTCTGTGACCCCTTCCAGCGACTTCTTGAGTTCCTCCTCCAGCTGCGGCGAAGTGGAGGTATCCAGCCTGCCGGACAACTTGAGATGCAGCTTGCTGCCGTTTGCTTCTTTAACGATATTCATACGGGTCTGTTCTCCCTTCAGCGAAATGACTCATTTATTTCAGTATATCAGATATATTATATATGAATCGAGGCAAAACCACAACACCAACCGTCAGAAGATCTCGCAGCCGTTTCGGCCGGCCTCTTTGACCCGGAACAGTGCAGTATCGGCATCCTTGAAGATGTCACCCTGCGGATTTTCACGGTCCGCAAATGCAACACCTACGCTGAGGCTGACCGGCGGCACATCATCTTCTGGATGCTGCAGCCGTTCGTTGATCGCTGCGATTTTGTTCTGCACAAGCTGCCTGTGCGTACTGTTCACACGGGTCATGATTACGACGAACTCGTCCCCGCCGATCCGGCAGATGATATCAACCGAACGGAAGCTCTGCTTCAGAATCGAAGCGACGCGCTTGAGGACCCGGTCGCCGACGTCGTGCCCATACCGGTCGTTTACGCTCTTAAAATAGTCGACATCCAGAAGGATCATCGCGATGTGCGTCATATCGACGCTCTTCATCAGCAGCTCGTACGCTCCTCGGTTCAGGAGGCCGGTCAAAGCATCGTGAGAAGCCTCATGCTTCAGCCGTTGCTGCGCGCGGCGATTCTCTTCGTAGTTTCGGTTAATCGTATTGTTGACGTAGTGAAGTTCCTCCGCTCCCATCGGCGGAATCGGCTCCTGTTTCTGCATCCGGTCGACTGTTAACATCAGCGGTTTGAGGATCAGTTCGTTGATCAGATAGACGATCAGAAGCACGATCATCAGGAAAAGAACGGTCATCAGCGTCTGCAGCGACACCGTCCGCGCCATTCGGGAGGATGCCCGTTCGAGCTCCGCGCTGGAAGACCGCATCAAAGACTCCGTGCAGCCGTTGACATTTTCGCGGATGCGCGCCTTATAATCCATATAGTTTTCATCAAAGACGAGCTTCTGCGCCAGATCGTTCATCTCTTCCTTTGACATCGACTGATACTCAGGCCCCAGCCGGATTGACAGGATGACATCCGGAATATCTTTCGGGTCATAGTCGATGGTCTCGAGTTTCAGGCGCATCGCGAGATACTCCGTCCCGACGAGCTCGTTCGAAAGGTTCAGCGCTTCGTTCAGGCTGGAAAGCGCCTCCCCCTTGTCATCCTGCAGAAATTCCTCGAGATTACTGACCGCGTGATCCCGGCGCTTCGTCACTTCGACCTCTTCAAAGAAATCCTGCAGGTACTGCAGATCGCCGGTCACGACGAAACAGCGCACTCGGTCCGTCAGGTAGTCCGATGCGGACTCCAGTTCGGAAGCCGTATTCTGTGCTTCAATATACCGATCGCTCGCGTTCTCCATGCGCTGGTAGCCGCGGTTAACCAAGAGATCCGTGACAAAAAGCAGGATCGCGGCCGCAAGAGCGAAAAGAACGGCAGAACTCATGGCCTTCTTCAGACGGATGCCGTCCAGCCGGCTCCGGCGGACAGACGTGTCTGCAGACGCGATCTGTTCTTCTCCGGTCTTTTCAGCTTCAGGCTCAGCCTCCGCAGCCGCCGTTTCCGGCTCTGCCTGCACCGTTTCCGGAGTCTGCTCCGAGAGCTTCCGGTCCTCTGCAGGCGCATCCGGGTTCTCTTCGTTTTTCTCCAGTTCGATACGCTCTTTCAGGAAACACTCGAACTCCTCCGGTTCCACCGGCTTGGAGAAATAGTAACCCTGGATC
>CAYLSR010000239.1:0-3483 GCA_964385855.1 uncultured Mogibacterium sp. | reverse complement strand
AGATGTGTTTGAGGAGGTGTTGCCACATCAATAATATTAATTTGGGACAAACTCGGCACATCCCGGAAGTACGCGGCCATCTATCTGCCGGCGCTCGACCGGGCCGGCGTCACGGTGTTTGACGGTGAAAAGCGCTTCCTGCCGGGCGGCAGACGATAGAAGGAGGGACGATATGAACCGATCCGTACAAAAGGTCATCACGATCTGCCTGATCCTGACCGCGCTGCTGCTCGCGGGCTGCGTTCAGCAGCAGACACCGTCCGACCAGGTCGCCGCGGATCTCGACAAGATCCGCGAGGAGGCGATCTCGGAGGACATGGAGCTGATCTTCGGAAGCGCCGATCTGGCCGAAAAGTATACTGATCAGTATCGGCAGCTCCTCGAAAAGATGCAGGAGTTCGAGTACGAGATCCTCGGAGAGGAGATCGCCGAGGACGGCGAGCACGCGACCGTGCAGGTGAAGATCACCACGTACGATTTCGGCGCGGCCTACGAGGCGACGCGGGAGGCGATCGTCAAGGCGGCCGAGGAAGGGGAGATCGACATCGAGACCGACCTCGAGACCTACGTCTACGACTTGCTCTTTGAGAAGCTGCTGGCGGTGAACGAAAAGAGCTGCGTCCGGGAAGTGACCATCAACTGCACGAAGAACTCCGACGGCGACTGGATCGCCGCAATCAATTCGAATCCGGAGCTCCTGGACGCGATCCTCGGCGGGATCTCCTCCGCGGCTGAAAAGCAGCAGGAAGAGAATGCCGCGGAAGAGGATGCGGAAGACGAGCAGGAGTCCGAAGCCGCATAGACGGTCCGAAAGGCTTTTCCCTGAGGGAGAGGCCTTTTTTGCTGCCGGAAATCTCCCGGTGAAATTGTTTTTTTACGGCTGAAACACCTGCGGTTATTGATATTCCCAATAGTTAAGGAAAATTAACTGCGAGAAGCTTCAATTAGAGTCCGCCTGCTCCATCTGATAGAATGAAAGCGGCAAACAGAAGCAATTCACAGTACGGGAGGGAACTATGGCTGACTATGTAAAGATGTGGGAAGAGCTCGGGATGGATCTCGAGACGCATGATATTCTGTGCAACGTCCTGCCGGGCGCGATCGGGGATGTGTTCCTGTCGCAGCAGAACAGGCCGGAGCGGATGGACTATTTCGACTTCGTCCTGGCGGAGGTGCACGGCGTCCGCCCGATGGAGCTCAAGCAGTTCCGCGAAGAGGGCGGCAAGGTCTTCGGAACGTTCTGCGCGTATGTGCCGGATGAAGTGATCATCGCCGCAGGTGCGATCGCGACCGGACTCTGCGCGGGTTCGCAGTTCTGGGTCCCGGGCGGCGAGCGGTATCTGCCGGCGAACACCTGCCCGCTGATCAAGGCGATGCTCGGCGCGAGATTCGACCGCACCTGCCCGTTCTACAGGCTGGCGGACGTCTACATCGGCGAGACGACCTGCGACGGCAAGAAGAAGGCCTACGAGATTCTCGGGACCGACGTGCCGATGTACGTCATGGATCTTCCGCAGATGAAGAGAGAAAAAGACATCGTCAAGTGGGAAGGCGAGATCAAAGACCTCATGGCGCTCGTCGAGAAGGAGACCGGCAACAAGGTTACTGCGGAGAAGCTGAAAGAGGCCATCAAGATCACGAACGCCAAGAGAAAAGCGCTGCAGAGACTCTTCGACTGCCGCAAGGGCAAGAACATCCCGATCAGCGGGACCGACGTCATCCTGGCGCTCCAGATCGCGTACTATGACGATCCGAAGAGATTCACGCAGATGGTCAACACGCTCTGCGATGAGCTCGAGAAGAGAAACGAAGAAGGCAACAGCGTCTTCCCGGAAGGCACCAAGAGGATCATGCTCTCCGGCACGCCGATGGTCATTCCGAACTGGAAGCTGCACAACCTCGTGGAGACTTCCGGCGGCGCGGTCGTCGTGGAGGAATCCTGCACCGGCACCCGCTACTTCGAGAACCTGATCGACGAATCCGGCGAGACGGTTGACGAGATGATCCGCGCGATCGCGGAGCGCTACATGAAGATCAACTGCGCCTGCTTCACGCCGAACGAAGGCCGCTTCGACGACATCATCCGCCTCGTCAAGGAGCACAAGGTGGACGGCGTCATCGACCAGAACCTCAAGTTCTGCCAGACCTACGACGTCGAGGGCTACACGCTGGAGCAGCGGCTCAAGGAAGCCGGCATTCCGGTCCTCGGGATCGAGACGGACTACACCGACACCGACGCTTCGCAGCTCAAGACGAGGATCGAGGCGTTCATCGAAGTCCTCGGCTAAACCGCGGGCTTCAGCCGGACGATCGGACAGTTACATCGGGCGGCCATCCGGCCGCCCGCTTTGCTGAATCGGCGGTTGACTGCCGCCTGCCGTTTGAATACAATAGACACCATGGAACACTATTACGTACTGTTTAACATCCATACGGACGGACTTGCGATGTACCGCGCTGTCCGGGCTGCCGGCCTGTACGCGCAGATCAGCCCGACGCCCCGGGAGCTTTCGGTCTGCTGCGGCATCTCCCTTTTAATTAAGGAAGAGGATGTCGATGCGATCAAAAAGCTCGCGGAGGAGCAGCAGCTGGACTACATCGGCATCGAGGGGCTCAACAACACCTTCGACAACCAGCGCCATCAGTATGGCTAAACCGGATGAAGAATCATCTGAGGAATCGACTGAGAATCGACTGAAAGAGGGGACACATGAAATACATCGGCATCGATATCGGCTCCACGGCTTCAAAGGTCTGCATCCTGCATGAGGACGGGAAACCGGATTTCGAAGTCCTGCCGACGGGCTGGAACAGCAAGATCACGTCGGGGATCATCCGGGAGGGCATCGAGGAGAAGATCGGTTCCCTCGACGATGCGAAGATCATCGCGACCGGCTACGGCCGGATCTCGGTGGATTACGCGGACAAGGTCATCACGGAGATCACCTGCCACGGACGGGGCGGGTACGAGCTCATCGGCGGCAACTGTTCGATCATCGACATCGGGGGTCAGGACACCAAGTACATCAGCGTGGTGAACGGTCGTGCGGTGGACTTCCTCATGAACGACAAGTGCGCCGCGGGGACGGGCAAGTTCATCGAAGTCATGGCCAACCGGCTCGGCGTTACGATCGAGGAGCTTTTCCACCTCGCGGAGATCGGGACCGCCATCCCGATCAGCTCGATCTGCACGGTCTTCGCGGAATCCGAGGTCATCAACTACATGGGCGAAGGCCGGAAGAAGGAAGACCTGGCGGCGGGCGTGATCGACTCCGTCGCGGTCAAGGGCGTGACGCTGGTGCAGCGCAGGGAACTGCAGGATACCATCATCCTGACGGGCGGACTGAGCGACAACGCGTTCTTCGCGGATCTGCTGTCGCAGAAGCTCGGAAGGACGGTCCTGCCGACCGCGGACGGCCGGTACGCGGGCGCTTACGGTGCCGCGCTGCTGGCGAGGGAGCGGCTCGGGTAGGCACCGGACGC
>CAYLSR010000238.1:0-3535 GCA_964385855.1 uncultured Mogibacterium sp. | reverse complement strand
AATCGGGCAAATGATCCGGAAACGATCAAACAGTATCTGACACGTGAACAGTACAGGCTCTATAAACTGATCTACGTCGTGCTGGCGCGCGGCTCGATCCTAAAGGCCTTCTGCATGATCATGCTCGGCCTGCTGCTCTCGACCGTCGGCACCGACCTCGAGACACATCTTCCTGCACGATGCTATCAAGAAGGGCGAGGCATACTAAAAAGCCCGAAGTTCAGGAAACTTCAAACAAACAGCAAGGGAGCGGATCGGGATCGATCCGCTCCCTGTTCATATACCTGTCCTTCCATTCAAAGAGGCGTCCCTCCGGACGCCTTTTCCAATCTTCCCTTCTACACCTCCGGCACGATCCTCGTGGCTTTGATCTCGTCCACGATTGGCTGGACGGACGCCATGTCGATCCCGTTGTACCCCTGCGTCAGCCGGAGGATCAGCTCCTCCGCCTCAGACCGCGGCAGCTCCTTGAGGATCCCGTTGTTCATGGCGTTGAATACGCCGTGATCGGCCGCATTGATCTTGTCCGGATTGACCTGCCCCGGCAGGTAATAAAAGGACTTGCCGAACTCCCCTTTGATGTAGTTGTACTTCTTGATGTAGGAAAGATAGTGCTTCGTCGGCTCTGCCGCTCCGACCGCGCAGACGATGATCTTCTTGCCGTGCAGCCCGAAGTTATGGTGGTTCTCCTGCAGGAGGTTCAACCCCTCGATCGAACCGTTCTTGACCCAGCCGATGTAGATAATGTTCTGGTACAGCGCGGCATAGCCCAGCCGCCGTTTGTTGAACGGGATCATATCCGTGCCCAGGGCGTTGCTGATCCACTCCGCGTATCTCAGCGCGGAACCATGCCTGGAATTCACGATGATCAGCGTGTCCGGACCGTTTGAAACGCCCGCGGCCGCCCGTCTTGCCTCTGCTCTGCGATTTGGATTCTTCATGCTGCGCTGCCCTTTCTGTCTGCTGCTGTTTGCCGGTCATGATCGTCGCCTTCGACGGACGCCCGGCTATTATACGCGGTACTGCTCTCCTTCTTCCAGTACGCGGCGGACCTCCTTGATGCGCTTGCCGCTGTAGGTCCTGCCGTTCGCCCGGAAGAGCGTCGTCCGGCAGATGTCGTTCTCCTCGTCCATCGCGTGGACGATCTGCCCGTCTCCGGCGTAGATCGCGATGTGCTGGTTGCTGCCGAAGAAGATGATGTCGCCCGGCTGCATCTCATCGACGCTGACGGCGATCCCGCCGATCTCGCGGTACAGCCCCGGCACGTTCATGGCGCTCCAGTCCCGGCCTGCCGCGTTCCGGAAGACGTAGTTGACGAAGCCCGCGCAGTCCAGCCCGGTCTCGATATTGCGTCCACCGAGGACGTACGGATAGCCGAGCCACTGATCCGCGAATTTGACGACGCTCAGCTGATACAGCTCAAAGCTCTTGCTGTCGACCGTCTCCGCCGCCACCTCGAGGAGCGGCGCGTTTGCGTCCTCGACGCCCTCGACGCTGCTCGTGTAGAAAAGCGCGAGCTCCGCCCTGGCGCTCATCAGCTTCCGGTAACCGTCCTTTGCCTCCGTGACGACCGTGCAGGAAAGCAAAACAAGAAGGACCAGCTCAATCACAAGGATGCGCAGGACATTCTGCTGAGCATAGCGGATTGCAAGCCGGACCTTCTCTCTCATACTCCCTCCGAAACGTGACATATCAGTATTATACCCGCAAAGCGTTCCGATATGCAAGGTTTTTCGGCAGGAAGCGGTTATTCTCGTTATTTCAGGCCGCGTTCCTTGCGGAGCATGGCGATTTTGAGGCGCTTGATGCACTCTCTGACGTCTTCGTCCGTGTAGTTGTTCTCACCGACGATGTTGGACTCGATCCCCTCCGGGTTCTTGTTGAAATCCACCACGTTCCCGAGGTGCGGGCTCTCCACGACGAACTTCCCCGCGGTACCGCTCCAGTTGAGACCGGCCACCGGGATCCCGCGTTCTCCGATCTCGTTGACGCAGTTGACGTAATCGACGTCCAGATTGCCCCATCCGTCGGTCTCGACGATGACGCCGTCCGGTCTCGCGCACTCCGCGATCACCGCGGCCGTCCTGGAGCATCTGATCTTCTCTTCATTCCCCTCAGGCGATCCGAAAACGAGGACGCCCATCAGATCGATCCCCTCGTCTTCGCCGAGGATCCTGATCAGCGGATCTCTGAAGTGATGAAGGCTCGTTTCCTTGGTCGAAGGACCTACTCCCATCTCAGCACCTCCTTAATTCATCGAGTGGATCGCGCCGTCTCTGAACTCGTTCGGAGTCAGCATGATCGGTGTACAGCCGTAGTCGATCAGGGATTTTCCGCCGGCGACGCCGGATGGCTCGTCCGGGAAGATCCACGTGTCCAGCATCGCGCCGTGCGCGATCATCTCCTTGATGACGAGGACTTTCTTCTGCCCCGGCCGGATCCGGTCATAATACTCATGCTTCTCCGAAGCGTCCGCCCCTCTGAACTTCTTGAGCTGCGCTCTGAACACGCTCATCCATTCCTCTACGGCCCGGTATGCTTTGATGATCGCGTGCCGTTCCTGGCCCATGCCCTTCTTGAACGTGATATCAAAGGAAATGATATAGTCGTCATCCGCAGGCGTGCCGGCGCGGTTCAGGTACAGCATGTCCTTGAGATTGCCCTCCGAAGAACCGAATTCGTGCGCCTGCTCACCGTCCACATCCACGCCGGTCGGCATCACATAGACGCCGGTGATGGTATGTGTGATCCCTTCCCCGCATTTGCCGAGCACTTTGACGGAGATCGGGATGATGTCCATGATTGTGTTGGTATACCGGTCGTGATCGCCCGGGTCGATGACCTGCAGATCGATCTTTTCGATGACCTCACTGTACTTCTCTGCCAGTGCTGCGAGTCCGTCGCTGCTGATCGTCATCTTTCCGCCGGTGGTGATCCGGTTCTCCTCTCCCATGGTGACTTCCGTCATGTGAAAGGAGCGGATCACAAGCCTTCTCAGCTCGATATCATTTGCAGCCATATGCTTGCCTCTCAAAAAATCTCTTCTCTGAAAAGATGGGGACAGATCGCTCTGCCCCCATCTTCGGAAAAATCCGATGTCCTATTCTGTTTGGCTCCGCTCCGTCCGGCATAAGGTGCCTTTCCTTCGCGAAAGCCGGATCGCAGAACTAGATTACTGCGTGATACTCGAACGGCAGTGGAACGATCTTGCCAGGGGTCTGGATCTCTTCGAGCTGTTCCAGAGTCGCCTTGCAGATCGCGGTCTGCATTTCGACATCATGCGGAGCACCCGCGTTCGCGCCCATCGGGACGATAGGAGCAACCGCTCTCGGTGTGCCGGCCTGTCTTACGACAGGATGCAGATCCGCGATGATGATGGTCGGGATACCTGCGGACTCGATTGCTCTCTGCACGATTGTTGCAGAGCGGTGGCAGGTTCCTCATCCAGCGGTGAGGAGACACGCATCTACGCCCTCCTCTTTGAGCATCTGAGCTACAGCCGGACCTGTCTCGTTGGTGAACTTCTCAATGTTTC
>CAYLSR010000237.1:3046-3537 GCA_964385855.1 uncultured Mogibacterium sp. | reverse complement strand
AAGCAGTACTACCCCCAGCCCGGCTGGGTCGAGCACGACGCGATGGAGATCTGGTCGACGCAGATGGCGGTGGCGCAGGAAGCGCTGCTCAAGGCTAATCTGACGTACCGCGATATCGCCGCGATCGGGATCACCAACCAGCGGGAGACCACCGTGGTCTGGGACAAGGCGACCGGCGAACCGGTCTGCCCGGCAATCGTGTGGCAATGCCGGCGGACCGCCGCGCAGGCGGCCGCGCTGATCGAGCAGGGCTATGGCGAGATGATCCGCGCGAAGACCGGCCTGGTCATCGACGCATACTTCTCCGCGACCAAGATCAAGTGGATCCTCGACAACGTGCCGGGCGCGCGGGCGCGCGCGGAGCGGGGCGAACTGCTCTTCGGCACCATCGAGACCTGGCTGATCTGGAAGATGACCGGCGGGAAGGTCCCCAGGCCGAGCCCACGCTCCGCGACTTCACGCTTTCTATCCGCAAGGGCGAGAAGGTCCTG
>CAYLSR010000237.1:0-3036 GCA_964385855.1 uncultured Mogibacterium sp. | reverse complement strand
TACTCCAACGCGGCGCGGACCATGCTCTTTTACATCAACACGCTCGAGTGGGACGAGGAGATCCTCAGCCTGCTGGGCATCCCGCGCTGCATGCTCCCGGAGCCGAGGGAGTGCTCCGGGTATTACGGGGAGACCATCCCGGAGCTCTTCGGCGGCCACATCCCGATCACCGGGGCGGCGGGCGATCAGCAAGCCGCGCTGTTCGGGGAGACCTGCTTTGAGATCGGCGAGGTCAAGAGCACGTACGGGACCGGCAGCTTCCTGCTGCTCAACACCGGCGACCGCCCGGTCTTCTCGGACAGCGGTCTCCTGACGACCATCGCCTGGGGACTCGACGGAAAAGTGAGCTACGCGCTGGAGGGTTCCGCCTTCGTCTGCGGCGCCGCGGTGCAGTGGCTGCGGGACGAGATGGACTTCATGGATGATTCGGCGGAGTCCGAAAAGCTGGCGCAGGAGGTCCCGGACAGCGAGGGCGTCTACGTGGTCCCGGCGTTCACCGGCCTCGGCGCGCCGTACTGGGTGCCGGAAGCGCGCGGCACCATCCTCGGGCTGACGCGCGGCACCGGGCGCGGGCACGTCATCCGCGCGACGCTCGAGTCGATGGCGTATCAGAACGAAGATCTGCTCGCCGCGATGCAGGCGGACCTCGGGCGGCGGATCACGGAGCTCAAGGTCGACGGTGGCGCCTGCCGGAACGACCTGCTGATGCAGTTCCAGGCGGACATTTCGGATCTTCAGATCGTCCGCTGCAAGTCCATCGAGTCGACCTCGCTGGGCGCGGCCTACCTGGCCGGGCTCGCGGTCGGCTACTACGGTTCGCAGGCGGAGATCATCGAAAACAAAGAGGTGGAGCGGGTCTTCAGCCCGTCCATGGACGCGGAAGAGCGGGCTGCGCGGCTCGCCGGCTGGCACAGAGCCGTGAAGGCCGCCGTGGCGTTCGCGGAGTAAAACGGTTGGGCCCCGCCGCGCGGGGAGAAAAGACAGGAGGAAAACAAAATGGAAGAAACCAGAGTCGCGATCCTCGGGATCATCGCGGAGGACAACACCAGCGCGGAGCAGCTGAACGCGCTCCTGCACGACTACAGCCGGTTCATCGTCGGCCGCTTCGGCATCCCGTACCGGGAACGCAAGATCAACATCATCTGCGTCGTCGTCGACGCGCCGCAGGATACCATCAGCACGCTGTCCGGCAAGATCGGCAAGCTGTCCGGCGTGAACTGCAAGGTGACCTATTCCAGTATCCAGTAGCAACCGGTCACAAAAGAGATGATCAGGGCCTGCCGGCAGATGCCGGTCGGGCCCTGAGGTGCTTTTTGTGGGCAGGTACGGCAGGGGGATCAGCTGGCGGGTTCAAGGACCTCCGCGATGCTGAGCTCGCCGCTGATGCGGTCGTAGTGGTACAGATCTTCGGAGAGGATGTCCTCCGGCTCCACGACGGAGCGGTTGCTGTACTGCAGGAGTTCCTCCAGCTTCTCCGCCGGCATGCCGGCATCGTCCGGGATGATCAGGACCTCGTGGACGGAGGTCGGCACGACATAGTAGTTCCCGTCGAACAGGTCCGCGAGCCGCTCCATCGTGCGGGGATAAAAGAGCCCCGCCGCGCCGAGCTTGTAATACCGGGTCGAAAGGACGAACGGCCGCGTCCGGAGCTCCGGCGGGAGCGGCAGGGGATCCGGAAACTCCAGGAAATCGACCGGATCCGGCGCGCTGCAGCGGCTTTCGAGCTCGTAGAGGGTCACCGGATTCCCGAGCGGGCAGCTGTACATCGCGTCCCGGAAGAGCTCCTCCCGCTTCAGCCCCATCGTCTTCATCCACTCATGCGTGATCCGCATGCGCCATTCGCCGGTCACTTCGTCCCAGGCGCGGATGTCGCAGGTCAGCGCCAGCCCGTTCCCGACCTCCCAGTATGGCCCTTCCTTGAGGTAATCCCGGTTGCGGTCGATGCTCAGGAGCCGGAGGGCGATGAGCGTCACGGTGCCGTCCGGGTTTTCCGGCGGATACATCAGATGATCCTTGTCCATCCGCTCTCCGCGCACATAGACGGCCGCGAGCTCGTACATCAGCGCGTCAAACGGATCTCCCTTCCGGTACTGCTCGTACATCTCATCCAGATAGATCATGGGGGCTGCCCGCTGTCCCTCCCGCTCCAGGATGATCCCGTGGTACCTGCGGTCGTTCATCTTGGTGGCGGTGGTTTCCCGGATTCGGATGCCCTCCCGCAGGTCTTCCGGGAGGTAGGCCGGGAATTCCCGGATCACTTTCTGGATAAACGTCTTCTTTTTCATCATGGTCTGTCGTGCCTCTCTTTCTCATTTGGTATTCCTGATTATGGAGCAGGGCGGAGGCGTTTTCACCCTTAAAGTTTCGAGAATTCCGGCCGGTCTTCGCCCGGAGCCGCCGGTTCCTGGACGGTTTCCGGCAAAAACCGTCTGCTTTTCGCCAAACCGGCGTTTCCGCCGGGCGGTCCGTATGGTAGAATGGATTCAAAGAATCGGTACGATGATCGAAATCTGATTTTGCCCATTGCGTCAAAGCAGGAACAATGATAAGATTATAAGGTATTTTTTTTAAAGCAGCGGCAGGAGGGGAACTGCCGCACCAAGAGGGGAAGGAGAGCAAATGGGCGGTTTTTTTGCATCGGCATTAAAAGAGGACTGCGTGTTCGACCTGTTCTTCGGGACGGATTATCATTCGCACCTTGGGACGAGAAGAGCGGGGATGGTCGTTTACGGTGAAAACGGATTTAACCGGGCCATCCACAACATCGAGAATACGCCGTTCCGGACCAAATTTGACAACGACATCCATAAGATGCACGGAAACATGGGACTGGGAAGCATTTCGGACTACGAACCGCAGCCGCTGACGCTGCGGTCGCACCACGGAACGTATGCGATCACGACGGTCGGCCGGATCAACAACAAGAAGCAGCTGATCGAAGTGGTCTTTGCCGCTGGCGCCAGTCAGTTTATGGAGATGAGCGCGTGATTACTGTCTGCTCATCTGCTTGACAATTTCCAGCTGAGCTGCACGATT
>CAYLSR010000236.1:426-3543 GCA_964385855.1 uncultured Mogibacterium sp. | reverse complement strand
TACTGCAGCAACATACAGGAGGATACATTGACGATCATCCCCGTCTTCGGCTCGGTGACCATGGCCTTGTCCAGATGTCCGCCGCCAAGATCCACCCAGTTCATTTCATCAATATGAAAAATTTTTGCTTCT
Source organism: uncultured Mogibacterium sp. (assembly GCA_964385855.1). Lineage (GTDB taxonomy): Bacteria > Bacillota > Clostridia > Peptostreptococcales > Anaerovoracaceae > CAYLSR01. Next base: position 3,411 of record CAYLSR010000236.1, on the reverse strand, counting down.
TCTGTCATGATTCCGTCCTTTTCACTTCTCCTTACGATCAGCCGGTCTGAACCGCTTCGAACTTATAGCCCATGCCCCAGACGGTTTTAATATTTTAGTCTTTGTCCTTCATGTTGCTGAGGTTGATCAGCACGTTGAGCCAGGCGCCGAGGACCGCGGTGCGGAGCTCGAGCACGGCGACGCCGAGGTCGCTCGCGGCGGAGGTGTTGAATCGGCCGAGGGAGGCTTCAATCAGGTGCAGGGCTTCCGAAGAGTAGGTCATGATCTGCAGCGGGGATTCGACGCAGGCGGCCAGGCCGGCCTGGATCGCGGCGCTGCGCGCGGCTTTCTCTTCATCGGTGCCCTTCGGCATCGAGAACGCGTCGCTGATGATGTTGAACGCCTCGGTGTCCTTGTCCACAGCGGTCAGCAGGAGGTCCTTCAGTTCGCTTGCCCGGGCCTGAATTTCCTTCGCGTGCGCTTCGTGCTCCGCGTATTTTTTCTTGCCGATCGTGAGCGAAGAGACCATGGCGGTGAGGGCCGCGCCGAGCGCGCCCGCCAGCGCGGCCGCGGAACCGCCGCCCGGCGCCGGAGCGTCGGAGGCCATGGTGTCCGCAAAGTCTTTTACGGTGAGTCGGATGAGTTCCATTGCGCTGCTCCTTTCCGCTACGCCATCTCGATCAGGTGATACTCCAGGACCTGCTCGTGGCAGTTGAAGTTCTCGATCTTGAGGTAGTGCTCCGCGCAGTCGATGAGGGCTTTCGCCGGGGTCAGCCCGACGATCTCGGTCCCGGTGATGCGGACGCCGTAGCCTTCCGCGAGCGCCCGGATCATCTCGTAGGCGTAATAGAGCGGGGTGCCCTCGTAGTTGACCATGTTCATGGAGACCTGCGCGATGTTGCGGTCCTCGAGCAGGATGCCGATCGCCTTGCAGTACTTAAAGCCGCCGGAAGAGCCGCGGATGGCCTTCGCAATCTTTTTGGCGATCTCCAGATCGGAGGTGTCCAGGTTGACGTTGAACGCGACCAGCGGCATGCGCGCGCCGATGGCCGTGATGCCGGCGGTCGGGTGGATCTTTCTTTCACCGTAGTCCGGCGCCCACTCCTCCTGCAGGAGCTTTTCCGGCATCCCTTCGAACTGCCCCTTGCGGCAGGTCGCGAGGTTCCTGCGCTCCGGCCGGGTCGCCGAATCCTCGTAGAGGAACGACGGGATTTGCAGTTCGTTCCAGATGCGCTCCGCGACGCGCTTCGACAGCTCGATGCACTCCTCCAGGCTGACATCCTTCGTCTGCGGGACGAACGGGATGACGTCGGTGGCGCCCATCCGCGGGTGCTGGCCCGTGTGGTGGTTCATGTCGATCAGCTCCGCGGCCTTGGCGGCCAGGCGGAAGGAGACTTCCTCGATGCCCTCCGGGTTGCCGATGAGGGTGAAGACGCAGCGGTTGTGGCTGCCGTCGGACTGGACGTCAAAGAGCGTGCAGCCCGGGACACTTTCCGCGGTGTCGACGAGGGCCTGGAACCCGTTCGGGTCCTGTTCTTTGCTGAGGCTGAAGTTCGGGATGCATTCGATAAGTTTAGGCATGATGTTGATTCCTCCGATCATTTGTATTACTGAGTTTGCTAACGGGTTTCCGTGCGAAGCGGAACAGGCGGGTCCTCGGACAAACCGGTCTCCGGCTTATCGAGATTGACGAACAGCCTTCCGCATCGGGACATATAGGTGTTTTCGTTCCACACAAGCATGGAAGAGGAGACCGGCTGGAGGCCGCGGATCGGCTTGGAGTAGAGTCCGGAACCCGGCACGGTGTCGACGATGGACCGCGGCAGATAGCTCATGCCGAACCCGGCGAGGATCATCTGCACGGCGACGTGCGTGGAATAGCACTGGCAGACGACGCGCGGCCGGAAGCCGTTCCGGAGGCACTCGTCGGAGAGGTAGTTGCTGTACCCCCAGATGTCGTCGCTCCGAAGCAGGCAGAACGGGCGGTCTTTGAGGAGTTCGACCGGGATGTCCGGGCTGTCCGGCGCCGGGTCGAGTTCGCGGGTCATGATCAGCTCCAACGGGTCCTCTCCGATGATCCGCTCGCTGAAGCCGTACTGGCCGGTGGCACCGCTCCGGATGAAGATCACGTGGAGCCGGCCTCTTCGAAGCTCGTCGGTCAGGTTCTGCGGCGTGTCGATGTTCACGCGCAGGTCCACGTCCGGGTACAGGTCGTGGTAGCGCTTCAGATACGGCAGCGCGTACGGCGCGGCGGAGTACAGGAGCCCGATCCACAGGGTCCCCATGATGCCCCGCGAGACGTTCCGGATGTTGCTGACCATGCTCTCCATGCCCTGCATGAGGACGCGGCTCTCCTGGTACAGCTGCTGTCCCGCCTGGGTCAGCAGGATCCCCTTGTTGCCCCGGATGAAGAGCGGCGTTTCCAGCTCGTTCTCGAGCAGAGCCATCTGCCGGCTCACCGGCGGCTGCGCGACGTGCAGCTTCCGGGAAGCCGCGGAGATGCTGCCTTCTTCGGCCACGGCGCAGAAATATTCCAGCTGTTGTAGTTTCATCGTTTGTTCTCCGGATATGATTATATTATATTTGTATCATTTTAGTTATACTTTTACGATATGTCAAGAATACAATTATAATTATTTTGACAACCTCTGTTATCTGCTATACTTACATTGTATATATATGTACAAAAAGAGCCGCGGCCGTGCAGAAATCAATCGGGTCAGAGTCGGGTCGGGGCTATTGGGAATCTGCAGAGAACAGATCAATGGAGGTCTAAGATGAATCAGTACGAAGAAGCGATGACGATCAAACTGGATTATGAACTGCCGGAATATCCGGAGATGGACCCTCAGTACAGAAGGGCACCGAAGAGAGAGGCGCACCTGTCCGAGTCGGACAAGGCGCTGGCAATCCGGAACGCGCTCCGGTACATCCACCCGGATCACCACGCGCAGATGGCGAAGGTATTCGCGCAGGAGCTGGAGGAGAGGGGCCGCAGCTACGCCT
>CAYLSR010000236.1:0-416 GCA_964385855.1 uncultured Mogibacterium sp. | reverse complement strand
ACATCGATACTGCGTCTGCCCCATCCTTTGGAACAAAGTCTTCTTTGACCATGGGCAAGCCGATCGATGAATACAAGGGAGCCTGCGTGGAAGGCAAGGCCATCCAGGTCATGATCGACAACAACCTGGACTTCGACGTCGCGCTCTACCCATATGAACTGACGACCTACGGAGAGACCGGGCAGGTCTGCCAGAACTGGATGCAGTACCGGCTGATCAAAAAATACCTCGAGGTCCTGACGCAGGATCAGACGCTCGTCGTCATGTCCGGTCACCCGCTCGGCCTGTTCCACTCGCACAGGCTGGCGCCGAGAGTCATCATCACGAACGGCCTGATGGTCGGGACGTTTGACGACCTGCACAACTTCAACAGAGCAGCCGCGCTGGGCGTCGCCAACTACGGACAGATGACCGCC
>CAYLSR010000235.1:0-3556 GCA_964385855.1 uncultured Mogibacterium sp. | reverse complement strand
TAATTTCTTTAAATAGCTCTAAATCATCTATGTCTTGCCCAAAAACTCCATGTTCCGGCGCGCCCGGCTACAGCTTCGAGCGGATCACGCTCCGGACGTAGTCGATCTGCTTCGCGCTGCCGAGGTAGCCCGTGTAGATCCCGTCGAAGGCGATCCCCTCCTGATTCCAGTGCGCTTCGATCGCCGGGATGTCCTCCGTGAGATCCCGGAACGTGTATCCCTTGAAACCGCCCGTGTGCGTGGACAGCACCGCCGACGGCAGGATCGCCGTCTCGTGCCCCGCCGCGGACAGGACCGGCAGCGCGACCGTCAGGGAGCACTGCCCCACGCAGGAGATGTCCTGGATCGTGAGGATCCTTTTGTAGTCCATTTCAATACCCTCCTTGAAATCGTTTCATTGCTTCATCCGCCCCATGATACAGCAGGAACTGTACTCTGTCAATGTACAGTTTTTCGTAAAAAACGAGGGTACAGATAACGTTCTGATTGACCGAAACTGCAGTTCATGATACGATAATATGAGTATGCACAGGAGGAAAAAGACGATGTACGAGGCTGAAAAGCGCGGCCGCGCCTATCTCGCGGAGAAGGGATACGCGGACCGCATCATCGATTTTAAAAATACCGACATCACGGCGGAGAGCACCGCGATCGCATTGGGGGTCGACGTGGACCGCATCTGCAAGGGGCTGGCGTTCAAGGGCAAGAACAACACCGCGATCGTCCTGATCGCGTCCGGCAACGCGCGGGTGGACAACCATCGGTTCAAGGAGGCGATCGGCGTCCGGCCGACGATGCTGCCGCCGGAGAAGACGGAGGAGCTGATCGGGCACATCGCGGGGACGATCAATCCGTTCTGCCTCAAGGAGACCGCGCGGCTTTATCTGGATACTTCGATCATGAAACACCAGGGCGAGACGGTCTTCCCGGGCCTTGGCGGGGAGGATTCCGTGGTGGAGCTCACGGTCAAGGAGCTCGAGAAGCTGGCCGACCCGATCTGCTGGGTCAGCGTGACGAAATGACAAAGCTATATATATAAATGAAGGGAAAAACACTATGATCTATCTGATCGATTTTGAAAACGTATCCAACAGCGGCTTCAACGGGATCGAGCGCGTCGGCGGCAAGGATGCGATCATCCTGTTCTATTCGGAGCAGCGGAGCACCATCTCGATCACCGTCCACCGCAAGCTCGAGGAGACCAAGGCGAGGAAGGAATACCTCCCGGTCAAGACCGGCGGCAAGAACGCGCTGGACTTCCAGCTCGTGACGTGGCTCGGCTATCTCATCGCGCAGCAGCCGGACGAGGAGTACTGCATCGTCAGCAACGACACCGGCTTCGACGCGGCGATCGATTTCTGGCAGAAGCGCGAGGCCCGTATCAGCCGCAGCGTCGACCTGAACGGCGTGCAGATCAAGGCGGCCCGCACCCGCATCCAGGAGCTGCTGCCGCAGTACAAGGAGGATGCCGGCAAGATCCTCGACACGATCAACAAGTACAAGACCAAGCAGGGCATCAACAACGCGCTGGTCAAGATGTACGGCTCCGAGAAGGCCGGCGTCATCTACAAGGCGATCAAGCCGATGCTCACGACCAAGAAGGGGAACTGATGAGCATCTACATCCTGAGACACGGCCAGACGGACCTCAACGTGGCGCGCAAGCTGCAGGGACGGCTCGACGTGCCGCTCAACGAGACCGGCATCCGGCAGGCCGAGCAGCTCGCGGAGATCCTCCGGGAGCGGGAACTCACGTTTGAGCAGATCTGGTCCAGCCCGCTGGACCGGGCGCAGAAGACCGGGGAGATTGTGACCGGGCAGAGCCGGGAGACGTTCCACACGGACCCGCGGCTCGCCGAGATGGACTTCGGCCCGCTGGAGGGCGCGCCGTACCGGGATCTGCCGGGCGACGCGCAGATGTTCTTCACCGATCCGGAGCACTTCCGGCCGGCGGAGGGGCACGAATCGATGGTCGACCTCGTGGCGAGGCTCCGGGAATTCCTGGAGGAGCTAAAGCCGGTCGCGGCCGCTGCAGAGGGAAACCTCCTGCTGCTGTCGCACGGGACCACGATCCACGCGATGCTCGTGTACCTGCGGGGCAAGGACATGAAGGACTTCTGGGATGAGGATGTCCACAACTGCGATCTGATCCGGGTCGACCTGGTCGGCGACGATTATGTCGTGCATCCGGATCGCATAGGGATCATCCACAGTTGGGATTTTTTCAGTCCGACCCGTTGACCTTGGGAACCGAAGCTCCGTGCGGCGGGTACGGCTCTCGCCTCGCGCCGGCGACGCAGCGGTTCTAAGCTCCGACTTCACGCTTCGCGCTCGTCGATCGCTAAGAACCGGCTGCCGGCGAGCCCCGCCGCCCGGACCTTCGGTTCCCAAGCGCAAGGCTCGGGAAAACCACCGGGAAATGCGAAAGCATCCGGAGGATTCGAAAAGTTATCACTGAAAGGAAATGGATATGAGATACGATATCGTAATAATCGGAGCCGGCCCGGGCGGCATCTTTTCGGCCTACGAGCTGACCAAATTGAACCCGTCCCTGAAGGTCGCGGTCTTTGAGGCGGGCACCCCGCTCGAGCAGCGGAAGTGTCCGATCGACGGCAAGAAGGTCAAGAGCTGCGTCAACTGCCCGAGCTGTGCGATCATGAAGGGCTTCGGCGGCGCCGGCGCGTTTTCGGACGGCAAGTACAACATCACGAACGACTTCGGCGGCACGCTCCACGAGTACATCGGCAAGGAGAAGGCGCTGGAGCTCATGTATTACGTGGACGGGATCAACATGTCCTACGGCGGGCAGGGGACGCGGATGTATTCCACGGCCGGCAGCGAGTTCAAGAAGCTGTGCATGCAGAACAAGCTGACCCTGCTGGACGCTTCGGTCCGGCACCTCGGGACGGACGTCAACGCCGTGGGGCTGGGGAATCTCTCCGAGCGGCTCCGGGACAAGGTGGAGGTCTTCTTCCAGGAGCCGGTCGAAAAGCTGGAAGTGCTGGAGGATGGCTACCGCGTGATCAGCGGATCGCGGACGGTCGAGTGCGACAAGTGCATCATCTCCGTCGGCCGGAGCGGCAGCAAGTGGATGGAGGCCATCTGCAGGGAGCTCAAGATCCCGACGCTCTCCAACCGCGTCGACATCGGCGTGCGCGTGGAGCTGCCGGCGGTCATCTTTTCGCACCTGACGGATCAGCTCTACGAGAGCAAGATCATCTACCGGACGGCCAAGTTCGAGGACCGCGTCCGGACGTTCTGCATGAACCCGCAGGGGCTCGTCGTCACGGAGAACACCAACGGGATCGTGACGGTCAACGGCCACAGCTTTGACAGCGAAGACAAGAAGACGGAGAACACCAACTTCGCGCTGCTGGTTTCCAAGCACTTCTCCGAGCCGTTCAAGGACAGCAACGGCTACGGCGAGAGCATCGCGCGCCTGTCCAACATGCTGGGCGGCGGCGTCATCGTGCAGCGGTTCGGCGATCTCGAGCGCGGGCGCCGCAGCACGAAGTCGCGCATCGAGGAGGGCGTCGTGAGGCCGACGCTCGCCGCCA
>CAYLSR010000234.1:0-3565 GCA_964385855.1 uncultured Mogibacterium sp. | reverse complement strand
TCCTTCGAGACTGGCGTCAGCATGTCTCGTTTTCATAGGTCAGTTGACACTATCCAGAACTCCACTGTCATTGTATTTCTTTTGTAGTAACGTGCTGTAAAACAGGCTTTCGATCAGTCGACGTACTCGCCGTACTTCTCAACGTTCTCTTCACGGATCTTCTGGCAGGTCGCGTAGTCAAGCTTGTAGAACTTCATCAGGATGATGACCAGCAGCAGGAAGACGCATGGGATCCAGAAGAACTCCCAGGAGATGACCGCCTGTGCGGCATCCGGCTGCGGCTTGTCCATGACGGCTGCATCGAATCCGGCAGCGCTCAGGAAGAAGCCAACGGTTCCCTGAATGATGACGAAGCCCATCTTGTGCCAGAAGGTGATCATCGCGCTGTACACGCCGATCTGGTACTTGCCGGTTTCATGATAACCATAGTCTGCGGTGTCCGGTGTCATCCCGAAGAATCCGGTCATCAGACCGAAAGCGCCGAAGTAGGACAGGAATACGCATACGAACCATGCGATTCCATGGACATTACCGGCAGTTGCATACATACCGAAGGTGAAGATGATGCCGAGCGCTGCATAAGCCTGGCAGGCTTTGCCCTTGCTCTTCAGCAGGTCGGAAACGTACGGGAACAGCAGGCCGCCGAACAGCGCGCCGACAGAGAAGACCGTCGCGAAGATCGAGATCGCGGTGTAGTCGCCCTTGATGTAGAGGAAGTAGTACGCCATGACGCCGTTTCTGCCGTTGACCGCACAGCCTACAGCGATGGAAACGACCGCGCAGATCATGAACTGCTTGTTCTTGAGGCAGGTCATGATGTTCTTGACAGCACCGTCGCGTTCCCCCTTCGGCTTCGGCTCGATCGTGATGACTTCCTTCGATCCGAGCACGGTGATCGCACAGATGATGACACCGGCGATCGACAGGATGATGACCGCTTTGAGCCAGCCAATCGGGCTGTTCTCACCGTACTGCGCGGTGAATCTGGTGATGATATCGACGATGAAGATGTTGGACAGCATCATCAGACCCATTCTGAGGGATGCTGCGGATCCACGTTCTCTGTGGTCCGGCGTGATGACTGCGGACAGACCGGTGTAAGCGCAGTTCCATGCACTGAAGCAGAACGTCCACATGAAGTACATCACGGTCGCCCATACCGTCGCCATCGGCGTGCCGATGACGGAATGCGGTGCGCCGAACATCAGGCAGGTGAAGATGATCGCCGGGATGATCCAGGTCATCATCTGCTTGCGGTATTTACCAAACGGGCTGTTTGGCTTGTTGTCTGTCCAGGTCCCCCACCAGGAGTCATTGACGATGTCGAAGACTCTGGCAGCGATCAGGATCGTAGAAGCGGTCGCAGCCGGGATCAGCAGACAGTTCGTGCAGTACACCAGGAAATACGACGCGAAGAACAGGTTAGAGCAGGACGCTCCGACGTCTCCCAAGCCGTAGGCGAGTTTTCTTCCAAAAGGAAGACTTGTTTGTTTCAAAGTGTGATCTTCCATTGCTCTTTCTCCTTTTTCAGCAATTCTGACCGGGCGGACGTTCCCGCCCGATCCTGAGACTTGATGTGCTGATTCTTCCCGTCCTGATTCCCCGGTCCGGCCAGCAGGGATCAGCCGCTCTCCAGGTTAGCAGTCCTTATCGACTATCAGTTCTCCGTCCAGGAAAACCTTCCGGATGGACTGCTCCTCCGTCAGGATGCCGATGTCATCTGACGGATCGCCGTTTACGAAGATGATGTCTGCTTTCATTCCCTTTTCTAAAGTTCCACGATCTTCGATACGGCAGGCGATCGCACCGTTCTTCGTGCCGATCGTCACTGCCTCCAAGGCAGAATATCCGCAATAGTCTACTAAGTATTTTAACTCCCACGCATTTTTGCCAAGCGGGAAGAGAGGGGATGAATTCATGTCAGAGCCGATCGCAAGGACGCCGCCTGCTTTGCGGACCGCCTTGTAACCTCTGACGATCTTGTCGAAAGCGTACTGATTCAATACCGGCTCGCACATGACGAACGTCAGAGCCGCTGTCATCGTCACACCGTTCTCTGCAGCGAGCTTTGCGGTCTCTTCCGAGATGCCGATGGTATGCTCGATGGACTTGACGCCGCAGCGGATCGCCTGCTGACAGGCCGCATCCGACATGCAGTGCGCCGCGACATAGGTATGCGCATTCTCGGCGACCGCCACGATCGCCTTGATCTCTTCATCTGTATAGACCAGCGTCTCGTCATCGCAGTGCGGGAACGCGTAATTCCCGGTCATGAAGATCTTGATGAATTCGCCGCCCTTGAGGATGGCTCTTCTGGCGTTCTTCAGGCAGGCGTCCACTCCGTCGCTGATCAGGAATTCCTTGGCCCGGTTGGTATCGTAATTGAAGTTCTCCACAGGCATCTCCGGATCATCCAGTCCGCTGTTGGTCGGCATCAGGACATGTCCGGCAGCGATGATCTTCGGAACGCCTTCGATCAGCCCGAGCTTTGCGGCATCTCTCATGTAGAGGCCGTTCATGCCGCCGCACTCCCTTACGGTCGTAAAACCGCACTCCAGGAGGTGCTTTGCGTCGTGAATGGACTTCAGCAGTCCGAGCTCCGGTGCATAGGTCCGGAACATCCTCGGCTGCATCGCGCCGAAGAAATGCATATGGGCATCGATCAGGCCCGGCATGACGGTCATGCCGTTCGCGTCGATCACTTCATAATCAGAAGGAACATTTGCTGCGCCGACTTCGGTGATCGTGTCACCCTCTACCAGCAGGATCCCTCCGCGGATCATCTCCGCGCCTGTCCCGGTGAGAATGTTGGCGTTCACGATCGCTTTCCTATTATTATCCATCGCATCCTCCTGTCTGCCTCGACTCTCCACGTATATATCGGATGAAATATCGTGAGAGAATCTCCTCGCTCTTGCATGTATGTTATCATACGTCTTATGTGAAGTCAACCGTTAAATAATTAACTATCCGCCCGTTTGATCTGCGATTTTTTACATTTTTCTTCCATTTTCTTCTTGACATCCCTCTTTGGGGGTGATATTATGCAGACAAGATGTATGACGTCTGATAATTCCCTTTTCTAATGATATTGCTGAAGAATCGCCGTAAAGACCGGCAACTAGGAGGTGTCTTTTGAAACACTATACAGAACAGGAATTAATGGATCTGCAGCCTTGGGAGCAGGAAGATAAATGGATCGTCTCCGCAGTGAACTTCATCCCGGAAGTCGCGGACACCATGCCGAACATCCCTGAGCGCGTCAAGGTTTCTGACGTTACGCTCCGTGAAGCAGAAGAAAACGTAAAGTGCGGATTCACCATGGATCAGCGCCTGGAGATCGGCAAGCGCCTGTATAACCTGGGCGTTGACGCGATCGACTGCGGTTACACCGGCAACCCGGATCATGAAGGGTCGATGCAGAAGCTGGTCGAACTCGGTTATGTAGATCCGTCCAAGTGCAACCTCTTCCTGAACGGCAAGATCGATGATATCGTTGCGCAGGAAGACATGTTCAAGAAAGCCATCGATCACATCCATGAGATCGGCGGCAGCGGACTGAACG
>CAYLSR010000233.1:0-3567 GCA_964385855.1 uncultured Mogibacterium sp. | reverse complement strand
GCTGGTCGCGCTCCGTCCAGCGGATGATGTCGCGGTCCTCGGACAGCTCGATCGTCCGCAGAACTCTCGCCCGGACGATCTCCGGCCGCGGATACGGCTTCGGGATGAAATCGATCGCGCCGAGCGTCAGGCACTCGACCTCTGCGTCTTTCTCCGCGGTCATGACGATGACCGGGATGCGCGCCGTGGCTTCCTGAGACCGGATGCGGCGGAGGACCTCCAGCCCGTGGAGGTCCGGCAGGTTCAGGTCCAGCAGGATCAGGCTGACCGTCTCGCCATCCCTCTGCAGCAGCTCCAGCGCTTCTGCGCCGGTCTCCGCGAAGAGCAGTTCGTACTCCTCCAGCATCATCGCGAGCAGCTGCTGATTGATGAGCTCATCCTCGATGATCAGGATTCTGCGCTTCCCGTTGCTCGAATGAAAAATCAGATGTCTTTCCGGCATTTTCTCTTCTCCTTGAATGTCTTCCCTGAACGTCAGATCCTCGCAGCCGCCCCCAGACTTTTCAGCAGCTTCTTTTCCCGGTACATCTCCGCGTCCGCCCTTTCAAAAACCGCCTGCATCTTCGTGTCGCTCCCGGCGTCGAACACCGAGATCCCCGCCGACACGACCGAGCCGCCCGTCCGGATGTTTGCAGCGGACTCCTCGTGGATCCTCCGCAGAATCTCCGCGCGCTCCTCAAAATCCGTTCCGGTCAGCAGCACGGCGAATTCATCCCCTCCGACCCGGTAGACCGGGCTGTGGTCGAAGTGCCGGCAAATCATCCGGCAAGCCTGCCGGAGGTATTCGTCCCCGGCCTTGTGACCCTGTGTATCGTTGATGACCTTGAGCCCGTTCACGTCGCACACGGCGACCGCAAACGCGCCGGCCTCTCTGGACCGGATCTGCTCGTCGATTTCTTTTTCTCTCTCCGCATAAGCCAGCTTGCTCTTGACGCCCGTCAGCGGGTCGATGCTCGCCAGGTTGCGGACGACGCCGAGCTGGCGCGCGGTGTGCTCCGCCTGCCGGCTCATCAGCCGGTAGTTGTTGATCAGGATCCAGAGCGAAAGCACGAAGAGCGCGGCCACGACGACGATGCTCCGCGCGCTGATGCGCCGAACCTCCGCGAGCCGGTCAACGACGACGCCCATCTCCGCCGGGCCGAGTCCGCCCTGCCCGTAAAAGCCTTCGACGTAGCGGACGCCCTCCTCCGTGGCGCTCATGATCGACTGGCTCATCCACACGAGCGAGACGAACAGGATGAGCGACAGGAGCGCGACCCAGACGATGATCGATTTGCCGAACCGCTGCCGGTTGTCGCGCTTGAGCACGGTCCGGAACATGGCGAAGCCGAGGACCGACCAGATCACGAAGAGGAAGTACGACTCCGCCGCCATGGAGCCCTCCAGGAAGAGGTTCGGCAGCAGCAGGTACAGGCCGAAACAAATCATGACGACCAGCCCGGCCAGGCCGGTTCTTATCTCCGTCCGGTCGTTCCGGAACGCCGCGGTCTTCCGCGCGGCCGCGGAGACATACCCGTAGACCAGCGTGGCGCCGAAGGTGGTCACGTCCACGATCCAGCCGATCGCCGTCCGCCCGATGAACGGGATGACCAGCGAGAGGCACGCGACCAGCAGGATCGCCTGCCCCGGCGCACCGGACCGGTTCACCCGGCTGAAGCGCTCCGGCAGGACGTGGTCACGGCTCAGCGCGAAAAAAAGCCGGCTCAGCGCCGTGATGTTGCCGATCAGGCTGGTCAGAATCAGCGCGAGCAGCGAAAGCATCAGGAGCCCGACTCCTGCGCGGCCCAGATAGTGATCCGCGGCGTAGAACGCCGGCAGGCCGCTGAGCCCCTCCAGAGAGCCGAGGTTCAGGATGTAGTCCCACCAGGAGGTGAATCCCGGCGGATACGCGGACGCCGACAGCAGCGTGACCGCGATGTACAGCGCCGTCGTCGCGACGACGGAACCCAGCAGGACGCGGCGGATGCCGCTCTGCCGGAACCGGAATTCCTCTGTTCCGTGCGAGATGCTCTCGAATCCGATGAACGCCCACGGCGAGATGACCGCAATGCGGATCACCTGCCCGAACGCGTTCCGGTCCGGCGCGAACGCCGGCTCGTACGTAAGCCCGTGCCCGCAGACGGAAGCGACGAAGCAGATGAGGATGCCCGCCGCGAAGAAGATGACCAGCAGGGTCATCAGCCGTGCGATCCCGGCCCGAAACCGTGTGCACAGCAGAGCGACGAGCGCGATCGCGCTCACGGAGAGAAGTGCTTCTCCCAGATAGATCTCGTAGCCGAACAGGCTGTACAGCCGTCCGATCTCAAAAATGTCCCCGAGGAAATACCGTGCGAAGAGCGGAAGCGACGTCGCGTTGGCCCACAGGATCGCCAGATAGGTCAGTGCGAGAAACCACGCCGTCAGGAACCCGTGATCGGCGCCGAACGCCTCCCGGCAGTAGGCGTAAGCACCACCGGCATCCGGATAACAGTTCATCAGGTATGCGTAGTTGTGCCCGACGACCAGCATGATCACCATGCCGAGGAACATGCCAAGCGTGCTTCCCGCCGGCCCGCCGCCCGCGAGGTACGTGCTGCTCGTCACCACCAGAGAACCCCAGCCGATGCTGGTCCCGACTGAAAACGCCCAGGCAGCGGCCGGCGAAAGATGCGCGGTCAGCCTGCCCGATTCCTCCCGCATGATTCCTACCTTTCTTTCTTTATATATTTACCGGCAGCCCGTACAGGACCGCCTTCCCGGTCTTCTCAATCCGCCGGAACCCTTCTAACGGATCAGGTCCTCCAGCGTCTCGTAGAGGCGGTCCGCTTCGACCGGCTTACTCAGGTGCGCGTTCAGCCCCGCCTGCATGCTCCGCTGGACGTCTTCGTCGAACGCGTTCGCCGTCAGCGCGATGATCGGGACCTGCGCGGCGTCTGGACGGTCCATCGCGCGGATCGCCCGCGTCGCCTCCAGTCCGTCCATCTCCGGCATCCGCATGTCCATGAGGATCGCGTCGTAGAAGCCCGGTTCGGAAGCCGCGAACCGCTCGACCGCGATCCGGCCGTTCCCGGCGTGATCTGTCTCGATGCCACGTGCACTCAGGATCATGGTCATGATCTCGGCGTTGATCTCCATGTCTTCCGCCAGCAGGACGCGCCGGCCGTTCAGATCCGCTTTCCCGCCGGAAGAGCCTTCCTGCCCCTTTCGGTGCGTGTGGCGGAACGCCTCCAGCTGTGTATCTTCGTGCGGCTCGCACGGTCCGCCGGCTTCCGGCGCCTCGTCCAGCGTCACCGTCACCGTGAAGGTGGTTCCTTTTCCCTTTTCGCTCTCGACCTCGATGGTGCCGTTCATGCGCTCCACCAGGTTCTTCGTGATCGGCATCCCGAGCCCGGTGCTTCCGTACCGGCTGGTCGTCGATCCGTCCTCCTGCGAAAACGTGTCGTAAATGCGTGGCAGGTATTCGCGGCTCATCCCGATGCCGGTGTCGCGGAAGGTCATGCGGATCGTCGCGCGCCCCTCATAGCCGGCGATCTCCTCGGTGATAAAGCACACGGTCCCGCCCTCCGGCGTGAACTTCACCGCGTTGCC
>CAYLSR010000232.1:0-3574 GCA_964385855.1 uncultured Mogibacterium sp. | reverse complement strand
CTGCGATGAGCACATCCCTGAGTACGCGCAGGAAGCAGCCATGCTTTGTATGGGAACATCGATGAGGATCCCGATGCATGAAAATCATTAATCTCTCCGGTGAATTGCCGGAATACCACAAAGTACAGATCGGCCTCTCCCCGGAGAAGGCGGCGGAGGAGAAGAGCGATTCCGCTGAGGTGTTCCTGATCGAGGAGCACCGAATTGTCGTGTTCATCGGAGACCGGGCGGTGATGCAGATCGTCTGCACGCCGACGGATCTGCCGGAGCTGGTGCTCGGGCGGCTCGTGACGGAGGGGTATGTCCGGGATGTGAAGAACATCCGATCCATCGAAATCTGCAGGAACGGTACGACTGCGACGGTCAGGATGGAGGAACCTGCAACCGGAGGAGATGCCGAAGCATTCCTCGGAGGTGCGGGAACATCCGATCTGATCGAGACGGTCTCGACCTGCTGTACGGACAACCGGTCTCTGTACGGTCTGCTGGAAAAGGACATGGAGCTGCAGAGGGTGCCGGAACCGGTCTGGGAGGAGAGCTGGATCCGGGCGATGAACGAGCGGTTCAAGCTGGATACGAAGCTTCACAAACTGACCCACGCCACGCACAGCTGCTTCCTGAACCTGAACGGTGAAATCGTCTATGAGGCGGAGGATATCGGCAGACATAACGCGGTCGACAAGGCGGTGGGCTGGGCGCTTCTGAACGGTGTTCCGCTGGCGTCCTGCATCATCTACACCACGGGGCGCATGCCGGTGGACATGGTGCGCAAGGTCATCCGCGCAGGAATCCCGGTGATGGTCAGCAAGGAGGCGCCGACGCTGCAGGGGCTGGAGCTGGCGCGGGAATACGGGCTGACGCTCATCGGCAATGCGAAGCACGGCAAAATGATCGTCTATAACGATCCGGGGAAGTATTGAGGTCAGTTTTGGCCGCCGAAGTATTTGCGGCCCAGCCGCATGAAGGCTTCGCGCGAGCGAAGGATCGTTTCGTTCGCGATGCAGAAGGTCGCTCGCACGTAGCCCGGAACGGAGAAGGCATTTCCTGCCACGAGCAGGATGTGCTCTTTTTTTGCCTCGGCGACGAATTCGCGCTCATCCGGCACCGGCGATTTGATCCACAGGTAGAAGCCGCCCTGCGGCCGGATCGCCGTGAAGCCGGCGTCCGTGACGATCTTGTGGAAGTCTTCCGCGTTCTTTCGGTAGTACTCGATGTCGACTCTGGCATCCAGACACCGTTCCACGATGAACTGGAAGAAGGACGGCGCGTTGGTGTCGCCGCTGATGCGGTTGGCGACGATCGCGGCCGCGATGAAGTCGTCCACCTCGTCGGAGTCCGGGCCGATCGCGAGGTAGCCGATCCGGTCGCCGCCCAGCGAAAGGGACTTGGACCAGGAGTACGCGATCAGCGTGTTGTCGTAATAGTGCGAGATGAACGGCACCGTCCGGTCCGTGTAGACGAGTTCACGGTACGGTTCGTCCGAGAGGATGTAGATCGGGTGCCCGAAGCGCTCTTGCGCTTCTTGTAGGACCTCCGCGATGGCTTTGATCGTCGCCTCGGAGTAGACCGCTCCGGTCGGGTTGTTCGGGTTGTTGAGGATCACGAGCTTGACGTCCGGCACCAGCGCGGCGCGGAGGGCTTCCGCGCTCGGCTCGAAACCGTCGGCCTCGTGGCACGGAACGACGATGGTTTCCGCCCCGTAGCTTTTGGCCCAGGTCCCGTACTCGACGAAGTACGGCGCGAAGACGATCTGCTTGTCGCCGGGATCAAAGAGGGTGCGCATCGCGACGTTGCTCGCGCCGCCGGAGCCGACCGTCATGATGATGTCGTCCGGCCGGTAGTGCATGCCGAACCGCCTGTTCAGGTCGTCCGCGACGGCCCGGCGGGTGGAATCGAATCCTGCGTTCGGCGGGTATCCGTGGACTTCGTGCGGGTCCATGTTCCGGTTGATGTCCTCGATCGCGTCGAAGATCTCCTGCGGCGGCAGCAGCCCCGGGTTGCCGACGGTGAAGTCGTAGACGTTTTCTTTTCCCAGGACGCGTGCCATCTGCCGGCCTTCTTCGAACATCGCGCGGATCTGCGAACTGTTCTCGACGAACGGGATCATTCTCTTTGCTATCATGTCCGGCTCCTTTCCGTTACTGCATCCCGAGCAGCAGCGCCTTTTGGTTGGATTCGATGACCTGCGGAGGCTTGCCCGCGAAAGTCGCTTCGATGGTCTGGAGGATCTTTTCCGGGGAAGCGACCGGCTTGTGCTTCAGAAGCGCGCCGAGCGCGGCCAGATTCGCCGCCCGGGGGTTCCCGGCCTCCCGGATGATCGCGCCGGTATCCACGGTCTCAACCTGAACATCGCTCCGCGACGGAGCATCCGTGACCATCGAGCGGTCGAGCAGCAGCAGCGCGCCCGGTGCCAGATAGGATTCATACGTCGCGAGGGCTGCGTTGCTCATGGCGAGCAGCGCGGTGATCTCGCCCGGGATGATCATCGGCGCGCCGATCGGCTTGTCCGATACGATCAGGTTCGCGGTGGAATCTCCGCCGCGCTGGACGCCGGAGTAGAGGGCGGTGTAGATGAGTTCATACTTTTCTTCCTCCGCGATCGCCTCCGCGAGCATCTTCGCGATGACCTGCACGCCCTGACCGCCTGTTCCGGACAGGAGGATTCGCTCCATCATAAGGCTTCACCTCCATCCCTGAAGACGCCGAGCGGATATTCCTTCGTCATGACATCTCTGACATAATCCATGGACTCGATCGGCGTCATTTTCCAGTTGGTCGGGCACGGGGAGAGGACCTCGACCAGACAGTAGCCTTTGCCGTCCAGTTGATACTGAAACGCTTTTTTGATCGCGCGTTTGGCGTTCCGGATGGCCTGCGGGGAGTCAACCGTCACGCGCTCGATGTAGTATGCGCCCCTGTGCGTCGCGAGCATCTCACAGACGTGGATCGGATTGCCGTTCAGCTCCGGGTTCCTGCCAAACGGTGTCGTCGTCGTTTTCTGACCCGGCAGCGTGGTCGGAGCCATCTGCCCGCCGGTCATCCCGAAGACGGTATTGTTGACGAAGATCGTGGTGACCTTCTCGCCGCGGGCGACCGCGTTGTTGATCTCACCGTTGCCGATGCCGGCGAGGTCGCCGTCGCCCTGCACCGTGAAGACGACCCGGTCCGGCAGCAGCCGCTTCACCGCAGTTGCCGCGGCCGGCGCTCTGCCGTGCGGCGGCTGGATCATGTCGCAGTCGATGTACTCGGTGATGAACACCGAGCAGCCGATGGAGCCCACGCCGATCGCCTTGTCGCCCACACCGAGCTCTTCCAGCGTCTCCGCGATCAGCTTGTGGATGATCCCGTGCCCGCATCCGGCGCAGTAGTGGAACGGCTTGTCGTTCAGAAGTGCCGGTTTTTTGTAGACCGCTTTCATCTGCGTGCCTCCTTCCTACTCATATTTTGCCGCGAGCTGTTCGACGCGCGCGGCGATCTCCGACGGCAGCGGGAGGAACGTACAGTGGTCGTTGTACAGCGAGACCGGAACGGTCCGCTTGACCGCAAGCTCGACGTCGTACACCATCTGCCCCAG
>CAYLSR010000231.1:0-3585 GCA_964385855.1 uncultured Mogibacterium sp. | reverse complement strand
GAATTTATCGTTTGGGTTGAAGGCTTCTTCGCGGGTCGCGCCGGTCAGGATGTTTCTGTATTTGGTCCTGACGAAAGCAGCGCCCTTGCCCGGCTTGACATGCTGGAAGTCAAGAATGACATGTGGTTCGCCATTCATCTCAAATGTGATACCTTTTCTGAATTCACCTGCACTGATCATAGTTCATTCTCTCTTTCTGTGTATTGCTTTAGGGATAACTGATCTTAAAGGGATAACTTGATATTGACGGCATCCGCCAGGATCTCTCCGACGTCCTTCATCATCAGGGAGAACCGCATGGAAGCCTCCAGATACCGCGCGGCTTCCGGCTTGGCGGCGAGCATCGTATACATGGACTGGAGGCGGGACATCAGCTCCGGATCGAGCCCTTGCCCGTTCATCTGACCCGCTGTCATCTGCAGCTGCAGCTGTTCAAAACTGTTGATCATCTGCTTGAGCTGCTCGTCCTGCTCGACGGCAGCGCGCCAGTGGTCGAATTCCTTAAACTCGTTGCTGTCCTTGATCGCTCTCGCGAGGTTGTGTGCTTCTTCGTAGACGTTCATGGAACCTCCTTTGCTCAGACGTACAGGATGACCGGCAGGATCACCGGGCTTCTGCGGGTCCGTTTGTAGATAAAGGCTTTGAGATCGTCACGGATGGCGGACTTCATGGAATTCAGGTCCGTGTTGCCTTTGGTCCTGCAGCGTTCGAGCGCCGCGTTGACGACCTCGATCGACTCGTCGATCAGCGGTCCGTTCTCCTTGACATAGATGAAGCCTCTCGTGACCAGCTCCGGTTTGCACAGGAGCTCCCGGCTGACGGGGTCGACCGCGACGGAGACGACGATCAGACCGGCTTCGGAGAGCTGCTTGCGATCCCTGAGGACGACGCTCCCGACGTCGCCCACGCCGTAGCCGTCGACGAGGATCTCCTCGGCCGGGGCGTATTTCTCTTCGACCCACGCTTCATAGCCCCGCACCGCCAGCGCGTCGCCGCAGTTCAGGATGAAGACGTTGCCCTTGTTCATCCCGAGGCTCTTCACGAGGTTCCCGTGCTCGACCAGATGGCGGTATTCCCCGTGCGCCGGGATGAAGAACCGCGGATGAAGCAGCGTGTGGATCAGTTTGAGCTCCTCCTGGCAGGCGTGCCCGGAAACGTGGATGTCCACGAAATCCGACAGGAACACCCGGACCTTCTTCTCATAGAGCTTGTTGACGACGTTGGTGATCGTCTTTTCGTTGCCCGGGATCGGCGAGGAGGAAAAGACGACGACATCGCCCTTTTTGAGCTTGACCGCCCGGTGATTGTCGTTGGCCATCCGCGTGAGCGCGGACATCGGTTCGCCCTGACTGCCTGTCGTGACGATGGTCAGATTGCCGTCCGGCACATTGCTGATGTTGCGGATGTCGACAAAGGCCGTCTCCGGGATGTCGATATAGCCGAGTTCCCGCGCGATTCGGAGGACGTTCTCCATCGATCTGCCCGAGATGGCGATCTTGCGTCCGTAACGGATCGAAGCTTCCATGAAGTACTTGATCCGGTAGATGTTGGACGAGAAGGTCGCGATGATGATGCGCTTGTCCGTCTGCTCAAAGATCCGGTTCATGGACTCCAGCACGACCTTCTCGGACGGCGTATAGCCCGGCCGGAGGACGTTGGTGCTGTCGCAGAGCAGGACGTCGACGCCCTCCTCCCCCAGCTTCGCGAAACGCGCCAGATCGATCCGCTTCCCGTCCAGCGGGGAATAATCGATCTTGAAATCGCCGGTATGCACGATGTGCCCTGCCGGGCAGTGAATCGAGAACGCGAACGAATCCGCGATGCTGTGGTTGGTGCGGATCGCTTCGATCGTAAACCTGCCCAGCGTGAGGATCTCCCCTGCGTTGATCACGTTGAGTTCCGCCTGCAGCTGGAATTCCTCGAGCTTGTTCCGGATGAGCGCGACGGTCAGGGCGGATCCGTAGATCGGGATGTCCATCTCTCTCAGCAGGAACGGCACCGCTCCGATGTGATCCTCATGCCCGTGCGTGATGACCAGACCGAGCACCTTCTCCCGGTTTTTCCGGAGGTAGGTGAAGTCCGGAATGACGACGTCGATGCCGAACATCTCATCCTGCGGAAATGAAAACCCGCAGTCGATGATCAGGATCTCGTCGTTATATTCGATCAGCGTGATATTCTTGCCGATCTCCTTGAGGCCGCCGATCGGGATCACCCGGAAGGTCTCCGTCGGGCTGGCCTCCGCCCTCTTATGCTGATTCCGGCCTGAACGGCCCGGAGGCGCCTGAGGGCTTAGTTTATTTGTTTTCTGTTTACTGCTCATATCCTGAAGCTACCGGATGACGAAATTCACCAGCTTGTTCGGGATCACGATCGTCTTGACGATGGTCTTTCCCTCTGCGGCTTCACGGATCTTTTCGCTCTCCAGGGCAGCTTTTTCAATCAACTCCTTTTCCGTGTCTTTCGGCAGAACAATCTTATCCTTGAGCTTTCCGTTGACCTGGAGGATGATCTCAACGGTATCCTGCTCGAGTGCTGCCGGATCATAGGCCGGCCAGCTCTGCTGATACAGTCTGTCTTCATGGCCCAGCTCGCTCCACAGCTCTTCCGTGATGTGCGGCACGAACGGGTTGAGGATGACCAGCATCTTTTCGAGCACTTCGTTCATCAGCGGGACGTTGACGTCGTTCTGCTGTTTATACTTGTACAATTCATTGATCAGCTCCATGATCGAACTGATCGCGGTGTTGAAGCTGAACCGGCCGCCCGCGTCCTCCGTGACCTTCTTGATCGAGGTGTGCAGCTGACGGTTGAGGCTGCGATCCGCTTCGCTTCGGATCTCATACGGCTGCGGTGTCCACTCCGCGCCCCGGATTTTGTTGATGAACTCCTCGACGAGACGGTAGACGCGGTTGAGGAAGCGGTAGCTGCCTTCGACGCCGGCTTCGCTCCAGTCGAGCTCTTTTTCCGGCGGCGCCGCGAACAGAATGAACAGCCTCGCGGTATCCGCCCCGTATCTGGCCTGGATCTCCTCCGGGCTCACGACATTGCCGAGCGATTTTGACATCTTGGCCTTGACGTAGTTGCCGTCCTTGTCCGTGTAGCCCTTGATGACCATGCCCTGCGTCAGGAGGTTGCGGAACGGCTCCTCGGCATCGACGAGCCCCAGATCGTGGAGCACCATCTGGAAGAAGCGCGCGTACATCAGGTGCAGGATCGCGTGCTCGACGCCGCCGATGTACTGATCGACGTTCATCCAGTAATCGACCTTGCGCTTTTCGAACGGGAGCGCTTCGTTGTGCGCGTCGCAGTAGCGCAGGAAGTACCATGAGGAATCCACAAAGGTATCCATCGTGTCGATCTCGCGCGTCGCAGGTTTTCCGCAGCACGGGCAGACCGCCGCTTTAAAGACCTTGGAGGTCGTGAGCGGGGAATCGCCCTTGCCGGTGAACTCGATGTCCGTCGGCAGCTTGATCGGCAGGTTTTCGTCCTTTTCAGGGACCCAGCCGCAGTCTTCGCAATAGATCATCGGGATCGGGCAGCCCCAGTAGCGCTGACGGGAGATCAGCCAGTCTCTGAGTTTAT
>CAYLSR010000230.1:0-3588 GCA_964385855.1 uncultured Mogibacterium sp. | reverse complement strand
ACATGAAGAACGCCACGAAGCTGTCGCTGCGCGACGCGCTGTTGGCGGGCAAGGCCCGCCGAAGATCCAGACCGAAGGCTTCGGCAGCAGATCTTTGTGCTCGACGACGTACTTCGCGTCGGCGCTGTCCAGTCCTTCGCAGACCTTGACGAGCGCTTCACCGGTCGTATCAGCCAGTTCGCTGTCTTCCATCGCCGCGATCCAAGCCGCAGCCGCTTTCGCAGCCGCATCGTCCTCCGCCAGTCTGGCGACGACGTTCTTCATGGCATTTCTGCGGGTCTTCTTGGAGATCGCCATGCCGAGACCGAACTCCGCGTTGTCCTCAAAGAGAGAGTTGGACCAGGCCGGACCTCTTCCGCGCTCGTTGACGGTATACGGTGTGCTCGGTGCGCTGCCGCCCCAGCTGGAGGTGCAGCCCGTCGCGTTCGCGACGAACATCCTGTCGCCGAAGAGCTGCGTGACCAGCTTCGCGTATGGAGATTCTCCGCATCCCGGGCAGGCGCCGGAGAACTCGAGGAGCGGCTTGCGGAATCCGAGATCCTTGACGGTATTGGTCTTTTCCGCGAATCCCTTGTTGTCAAAGTTCTTGACCGCGTAGTTGAAGACTTCCTGCTGTTTCTCAGCCGCCTCTTCGCCGAACGCGATCATTTCCAGCGCGTTCTTCGGGCAGACCGCGACGCAGGAGCCGCAGCCCGCGCAGTCGTAGCTGGAGATCGCCATGGTGAACTGACGTTCCGCATTGCCGCGGATCGCGATCGTCTCAGCCCCGGCAGCTTCCGCTTCCGCTGCGGTTACAGCGAACGGGCGGATCGCGCCGTGCGGGCAGACGTATGCGCACATGTTGCACTGGATGCAGTTCGGCGCATTCCACTTCGCGACGGTGACCGCAACGCCTCTCTTCTCGAACGCAGCCGTGCCGGACGGGACCATGCCGTCGGCGGTGGACAGGAACTTCGAGACCGGGATCTTGTCGCCGTTCATCGCGGCGGACGGGATCAGGATATCCTTAACGTAGGTCTTCAGATCTTCTCTGTCGGTATCGATCACGACTTCGACCGGAGCGTCTTCCGCCGTCTTCCAGCTTTCCGGCACTTCGACCTTGTGGATGTTTGCAGCACCTGCATCGACCGCGCCGCAGTTCATCGCGACGATGTCCTCACCCTTCTTGCCGTAGGTCTTCTTGATCGCTTCCTTCATGTAGACGATCGCCTGATCGATCGGAATGATGTCCGCCAGCTTGAAGAACGCGGACTGAAGGACGGTGTTGGTCCTTCTCGCGCCGAGGCCGAGCTGCACCGCGATGCTGACCGCATCACAGGTGTAGAACTGAATATCGTTCTGCGCGATATATCTCTTGGCATCCGCCGGGAGATGCGCGTCGAGCTCCTCGTCGCTCCAGCTGCAGTTGAGCAGGAACGTTCCGCCCGGATTGACATCCTGGACGATGTCGTACTTGGACATATATGCCGCGTTGTGGCAGGCGACGAAGTCCGCATTGTTGACATAGTACGTCGAACGGATCGGGGAATCTCCGAATCTCAGGTGAGAGATGGTGATGCCGCCGGACTTCTTGGAGTCGTACTGGAAGTACGCCTGTACGTACTTATCGGTATTGTCGCCGATGATCTTGACACTGTTCTTGTTGGCGCCGACGGTGCCGTCCGCACCCAGACCCCAGAACTTGCAGGCCACGGTGCCCTTTGGCGCAACGACCGGATTGGATTTTCTCGGCAGGGAGAGACCGGTGACGTCGTCCTCGATGGAGATCGTGAACTCCATCTTCGGGTTTTCGCTGATGAGGTTGTCGTAAACAGCGATCAGATCTCCCGGCTGGGTATCCTTGGAGCCGAGTCCGTATCTTCCTCTCGACACGATCTTGTCGTTGATGCCCATCGATGCCAGTGCGGTGATGACATCGAGGTAGAGTGGCTCGCCGATGGAGCCCGGCTCTTTGGTCCTGTCGAGAACGGCAATCTTTTTGACCGTCGCCGGCAGCGCTGCCGTGAAGTATTCCTTCGAGAACGGTCTGTACAGTCTGACCTTGACGAGACCGGTCTTGCGTCCCTTCGCGTTCAGGTAGTCGACGACCTCTTCCGCCGCTTCGCAGACGGAACCCATCGCGATGATGACTTCCTCCGCATCCGGCGCACCATAATAGTTGAATGGCTGATAATTCGTTCCGATCTCCTCGTTGACCTGATCCATGACACCCTTCAGCACTTCCACCGCGTCGATGTAGGCGGTGTTTCTGGATTCACTATGCTGGAAGAACGTTTCCGGCTGCTCAGCGGATCCCATCAGGTGCGGATGACATGGATTCTGCGCGTGTTCCTTGAATCTGCGCAGCGCTTCCTTGTCGAGCATGCGGTCCAGCGTATCGTAGTCCCAGACTTCGATCTTCTGCTGCTCATGGCTGGTCCGGAACCCATCGAAGAAGTGCAGCACCGGCAGGCTCGCCTTGACCGCGCCGAGGTGCGCGACCGCCGCGAGGTCCATCGCCTCCTGCGGGCTGTTGGATGCGAGCATCGCGAAGCCTGTCTGTCTGGTGGACATGACGTCCGAGTGATCGCCGAAGATCGACAGCGCGTGCGTCGTCAGCGCTCTCGCAGCGACGTGGAAGACGCCCGGGAGCTGCTCGCCCGCGATTTTATACATATTCGGAATCATCAGCAGAAGTCCCTGCGAAGCGGTAAACGTGCTGGTCAGCGCGCCTGCATTCAGCGAACCGTGCACAGCACCCGCTGCGCCGCCTTCGGACTGCATCTCCACGACTCTGACTTCTTCCCCAAAGATATTCTTTCTTCCGGCTGCAGCCCATGCATCGATATTCTCCGCCATAACGGAGGACGGCGTAATCGGAAAGATCGCCGCGACCTCGGAAAAGGCATACGCGACATGCGCTGCTGCGGTATTACCGTCCATGGTCTTCAGTTGTCTTTTTTTGTCTGCCATAATGAAATACCACCTTTCGCTCTCTGTATCTTAACTTGTTTATATTAGCATTTTTTTCAGATAATGGCAATATCATTCTTCGCACGAACAGAAGGAAACGAACAGGGGAAAACGCATTTACGTGAGTGCGTTCTCCCCTGTGAGTCTGACCGCAGATTTGAAGTGGTCCCGTGTATTATTCCTGTAAGCCGAATTCCTTCAGGAGCAGCAACCGGTAATCCCTGTCCTGAAGTGCCCTGCGATAATCATCACCGCGGTTCTGCTCCAGCAGTAAAGGTAATAATTGCAGCAGAACTTCGGCAAGCGCATCTTCTCCTTGCACCCGGCCCTCTTCGATGCCTTCTTCAAATCCCTCTTTCCGTTCCTTCGCCATCAGCTCCGACAAAAGCATATAGTCCAGCCTCCTTCGCTCGGAACTCCGCGTCATCCTCACACATTGCTCAATATATCTTGTCAGCTCATCGCTCGGCCCCTGCCCACACAGGTAGTCCAGAAAGGCACGCATCTGCGGCGTAAGGGATTCCTGAAGTCCCTTTGCATTGATGAAGATCCGGCAAGTCCTGGAGCACACAGCAGAACATGAAGTTGTCTGTGAAAGTGAGTTCCTCGTATTTCTTAGTGATCATTTATCTATTT
>CAYLSR010000229.1:0-3595 GCA_964385855.1 uncultured Mogibacterium sp. | reverse complement strand
CGTCATCACCGCGACGCAGATGCTGGATTCGATGATCCGCAACCCGCGGCCGACGCGGGCCGAGGTCACCGACGTCGCCAACGCGGTCTACGAGGGCTCCGACGCGGTCATGCTCTCCGGCGAGACCGCCAGCGGCGACTATCCGGTGGAGGCGCTCCGGATGATGGCTTCCATCGCGGAATACACGGAGCAGTTCCCGGAGGAACTGCCGGGCGCAAACGAGCGGACGGGCCTGGATTTTGCCGGGAACATCGCGCACACGACCTGCCACGCAGCGGTCACCTCCGCGGAAGACCTCCACGCGCGCGCCATCATCGCGCCGACCTCTTCAGGCGCCACCGCACTTCTCCTGTCCAAGCTCCGGCCGGCTTCCGAAATCTACGCGCTCTCGCCGGACCCGGCGGTCGTCCGGCAGATGATGCTCTTCCGCGGCGTCTTCCCGGTGCTGGCGGAGCGGGCCCTGTCGACCGATGAACTCATGGAGGATTCCCTCCGGATCCTCCGCGAGAGCGAGCTCCTGCAGGACGGCGACCTCTGCGTCTTTACCGCGGGCGTCATCTCCGGCAGGCATAAATCGCAGCGCTCGAGCACCAATATCATGAGGATCCTCGAGGTCTGAAACTGACAGGGGGACGGTTCTTTTGTCAGCTTTTCATGCGTTCCAGCGTGTCGCGGATGTCCTCGTGCACCACGTCACGCGGTTCGAAGCGGCAGATCCTGCAGGCCATCTGCAGAAGGCTCGCCTGCAGCGCGATCGCCGCGACGGTCCCGAGGCCGAAGCTCGCGCCCATCAGGATGCCGATGATCATCGCGCACATCTCGAGGCCGAACCGGGCCGCGCCGATCGGCGCGTTCGGGAAGCGGTTGCCGAGGATCACCATCAGGGTGTCCCGCGGGCCGGCACCGAGCCCCGGCTTCATGTAGATGATGATGGAAAACGCCATGATGATCTGGCAGAGCAGTGAATAGCAGAGCCCCATAAACTGGTTGGTCGCGTCCGGAATAAACCACAGGATCCTGAGCCAGACGTCCGCGAAGAGGCTGGTCACGAAGATGTTGAGCAGGGTGCCGAACCCGAATTTGCCCTTGAGCAGGAGGTCCAGCGCGATGATCAGCAGGCTGATGATCAGGGTGCACTGGCCGACCGTGAGCCCGGTGACGAGCGTCAGAGCGATTGCGAGGGTGTTTCACCCGTTGGTCCCCGCGATGCCGGCCTTCACGCCGAAGGCGACCGACAGCGCGCACAGGAGCAGCCCCAGGATGCAGATCGTGAAGCGCTTGAGATATTCTTTCGCCATAGAAAGAGTTGTCCTTTCCCCTTTTTACCGTACATGCCGATGTACAGTAACAGCATAATATATATTACACAAAATGTCCACAGGAAGTGCGGATTGTGCCGGGCAGGATCAGATGATATAATGATAGCGGTATCGAAAGCAACGCCGCGGTTTTCGCGGGGAGAAGAAAGGAATACGGAGAAATGAGCAAAATCGGCGTTCTGGGAGCGGGCACGATCGGCATGTCGCTGGCCCGGATGTTGTATGTGAGCGGTCACGAGGTCATGGTGTGGTCCGCCATCGAGCAGGAAATCGACGACTGCCGGGCGACGCACCGCCACAAGAACCTGCCGGGCATGGTAATCCCGGACGGCATCGAGTGGACCAAAGACATCGCGGAAGTCTGCAAAGACAAGGACGTCCTGATGTTCGCCATCCCGTCGGTCTTCATCCGGTCGACCGCGACGCGCGCCAGGGATTACATCCCGGACGGCCAGATCATCGCGGATGTCGGCAAGGGCATCGAGCAGGGCACGCTCTTCACGATGTCCCAGATCATCCTCGATGAACTGAAGAAGGATGGCAAACACGATAACGTCAAGGTCGTCGCGCTCTCCGGCCCGACCCACGCGGAGGAGATCGCGCTCGACATGCCGACCACGATCGTTTCGGCCTGCGAGGACATGGACGCGGCGCGCACGGTACAGGACGTCTTCATGAACACCTGCATGCGCGTCTACACGAACGCGGATGTCATCGGCGTCGAACTCTGCGGCGCCCTCAAGAACGTCATCGCCCTCGCCTGCGGCATCGCGAACGGCATCGGCTGCGGCGACAACGCCAAAGCTGCCCTCATCACCCGGGGCATGGCGGAGATCACCCGGATGGGCCTCAAAGCCGGCTGCATGGAGCAGACCTTCAGCGGCCTCGCGGGCATCGGCGACCTGATCGTCACCGCGACGAGCCTGCACAGCCGCAACAACCGCTGCGGCATCCTCATCGGCCAGGGCAAATCTGTGCAGGAAGCCGTCAAAGAGGTTGGCCAGGTCGTCGAGGGCCTCAACGCCCTGCCGGCCGCCGTCGAGATGGCGAAGAAATACGACGTGGAGATGCCGATCGTCATGACGCTCGACCGCATCGTCAACGAAGGGCTCGATCCGGTCGACGCCGTCGAGATGCTGATGGCCAGAGACAAAAAATCGGAAGTCTCGCAGGAAGCGAGCGACCGCTTCTTCGAAGAAAAAAGACGCCGGGCCGGCCAGGCCTGACGGACGTGACAGGGGGACGGTTCTTTTGTCAGCTTTTGCCGGGCAAAAGCTGACAAAAGAACCGTCCCCTGTCATAGTCCGATGATCCGCCGCACGATCTGCTCGATTCCGAGGCCGTCCTCCGGGATCGTCAGATCCGCATAGCGCTCGTAGAGCGGCACCCGTTCCTCATACAGCCCGCGGATTGTCTGACCCGGCCGGAGCACGACGCCGCGCTGCTCCACATCGTCCAGCCGGCGCAGGAGCTCCTCGAAGCTCACCTCCAGATAGAGGATCCGCCCCATGCGGCGGAAGTGTTCCATCGCCCGCTCCCCGTAGACGACGCTGCCACCGGTCGCGATCACGGCGTTCTCCGCCTCCAGCGACAGGCAGACCTCCTCCTCAAACCGGAGGAAGCCCTCCAGGCCCTCTGACGCGATGATCTCGTTCAGCTTTTTCCCCGCGCGATGCTGGATGACCAGATCCGAATCGACAAAATCCATCCCCATCATCTTCGCCAGGATCACGCCGATCGTGCTCTTGCCCGCCGCGGGCATGCCGATCAGGATCAGATTGTCTTTCATGGTGTGCCCTCCTGTTCCGCGATCATCCGTACCAGTTCAGCCCGCAGCACGGTGGTGCAGAAGCTGTCAAAATAGCTGCCGAACGGGGCTCTCCGCGTGCCGCCGCACGTCTCTTCCCACGCCAGCGCATAGTTGAGAGCGCCCGCCGGTCGGATGCATTCGAGACGTCCGTCCTGAATGGTTTTCCAGAGCAGTTCCTGCGGGGAACTGCCCGTTTCGGACGGTTTCACCGGGTACAGCATCCGGAGCGCCGCCGTCATCCAGGCGACGTAAGCCTCCGGGTCGCCCTCCTCCGCGCGCTGCCGGTACTCGAGCACGGTCTCCGGCGGCTCCAGCGGCTCGCCGAAGCGCCTCTGCACCTCCGTCACGATCCGGATTGCCCGGTCGGTTTCTTCCTCCGTAAATCTCATATCTGCCCTCTCTGCCTGCCGCCGGTAGTGTCTAACGACACCTATAAAAAAATATTATCAAACGCTTGTATTTCAGG